>NZ_JAVIHI010000057.1:0-11268 GCF_036680365.1 Streptococcus sp. SS-4456
CCCCCCCCCCCCCCCCCCCCCCCCCCCCCCCCCCCCCCCCCCCCCCCCCCCCCCCCCCCCCCCCCCCCCCCCCCCCAATAATATCTGTAATCATTGCATTTATAAGGTAATGGTTAGGATAAAAGACATGGATAATAGTAGAATATTATCTCAGCTTTATTTCAAATGTAGATTATTATAAAAGGGAAGGTGACATTTATGTCAACAAAGAAAACGTATCTTTTGAGAAAAACCTCAATCGGTTTGGTATCATTGGCAGCTCTTGCTTTGGTGGGAACGACTGTATCAGCTAATGAGATCGGTGTAGCAACTGCTCACGGTACTGGCGCTTATGCAGATCCAATTCCATCATTCAATATCAATACAGGCGAATTGACTGCAAAAGGTAGCAGCGTATTGAACTCTGACTACAAACCAGCCTTGGATCCAAGTACAGTTGATATTTCTAAGAATGGTGAGGGTGTGACTGCTGAACTTCCAGAAGTAGCACTTGGTTTCGACAATGGTCAGCCATATGTTTACGCACATGGTGAAGGTGTTACGGCGTCAGCAGAATTGCCAGCTTTAGACCTAAGCACAGTAGAACTTACTAAGCATGGTGAAGGTGTTACTGCTCCTGCCTTGAATGAAGTAGCAGTTGCCTTGGACGAAAATGGTTTGTACTTTACAAATACACCAGTAGAAGCACCAACAGCAGAAGCGCTTCCTGAAGTAGAAATCGGTGGTAAAGATGGCGAGTTCTATCTATATGCTAAAGGTGAAGGTGCGACTGTAGAACTTCCAACAATCGACCCTGCAACACTTGGAGCACCTATTGAGACAGCAAAAGGTGAAAGCGTAACAGCACCAGCACTTCCAACAGCAGAATTGCCAGCTTTGGAAACAGCAAAAGGTGAGAGCGTAACAGCAGAAGCATTGCCAACAGTAGAAGTTTCTACAGATGAAAACGGTGAGTATCTATCATCAAAAGGTACAGGCGTAACAGCAGCAGAGCTTCCAGCGATTGACCCAGCAACACTTACAGTTGCACCAGCGCCAGTTGAAGCTCCTAAAGCAGAAGTGGCTGCAGTAGCACCAGTGGCATCAGCAGCGCCAACAGCTAAAGCAGCAACATCATCAGCTTCAGCACCAGCAGCAACTTCAACTGCCGCTTCAACGACATCATCAGCAAAACTTCCAGAAACTGGTGAAGCTTCTACAGCGGTTTACTTTGCTACTGCTCTTGGTCTTCTTGGTGCAGCAGCAATGCTTGTTAAAAAACAAGAAAACTAATCTTTACTAACTAACTAATCTCAAAACAAGGAGCCAGCCTCCTTGTTTTTTTATTCTAGTGTACAGGTATAGACATTTGAAGAACTTTGATACATCGTTGCTTTCGACTTGACCTACTCTACGGAAGTGACTTGCTTCGCATGTCCTATTTCCAACCTAGAACAAGCCATAGGCTGTTCTAGCAACCTGCACCTCGGTTCCTTGTCTGAAAGCTCTTCAAATGACTATAAATCCAGGAATTCTCAACAGGGTCCTTACATAGTATCCATACAAAAAAACGAATGGAACAAGCTGATCATATGGTTGGTGCTTGCTTCATTCGTTTTACGTATTTGAAATAGGGTCTGGTTGGTTCTGTCTACTCAACCTTGTCCAAGGTCACATATACATGAGGTTCTGATACCAGGTCATATTTGGCTTCTATAGATGGGTCGAAAGGATTTCCCCACATAAGGACCTTGTACTGTCCATCCTCTAGGATAAATCCTGGCGCAATACGTCCACCCAGTCCAGTCATTCCTGGGAGAAGGGCAGAACCTTCGCCCTCAAGTCCACGGATGAGGTAGTGGTTTGGGCTATACTCTACTAGGTCGGTCACTCGAGCTGTGTAGGTGTGGATGAGGTGTTCCTCTTCCTCATCTTCACTTTGACGAAAATCTTCGTAAGTCGTAAAGGTACCGTCTGCGCTGATAGTGACCTCAACATAACGGGCTTGTTGGCTGCTTCCTTGCCATTTTCCAACCAGACCATCTGGAATAGTGGTAGCAGGTAGGGTAAGGAGCTGAGTGTGTGTTGTTTCGGTACTTAGGATGCTCTCTTCGGCTTGAGAGCCCTGGGTTTGTTGTTCTTGTTGTACTTCTTGACTAGCCTCTACTGATGAACTGGTTTCGGTTGTCGTTTCTTGGGAACTAGCAGGCTGGGAGGAGCTAGTCTGTTTGGTACTTGATTGACTGGTTTTGCTTGTAGCTGTCTCTGATTTACTTTCTTGCGTTTTTGATGTGCAAGCTGTTAAGAGACAGGTTACAGAAAGCAACAATACTGAGTAGTTGAATATCTTTTTCATTTGAATAACCTCCGTTTATACATTCCATTTATAAATAGAG
The DNA here is from genome assembly GCF_036680365.1 of Streptococcus sp. SS-4456. Lineage (NCBI taxonomy): Bacteria > Bacillati > Bacillota > Bacilli > Lactobacillales > Streptococcaceae > Streptococcus > Streptococcus sp. SS-4456. Next base: position 2,376 of record NZ_JAVIHI010000057.1, read on the forward strand.
TATAGCAAATAAAAACAAGCCTGTCAATACAATTTTGTAACATTTGTAATATTTTTGTAACAAAAGAAATCTTTTTGTTACTTAATCTTGAAAAATTCCTTTATGTCTGCCTGCTCAATACCAATCATGGGGTCGATGGTTAGCAGGTTGTCCACAGTCAGAATGTATTCTCTGGGCTGTACACTTGTTTTTTCTGGCTGGTCTTGGTCAAGAAGGGACAGTTGATGGCTGTTTTTTGTTACTGGCTCTGTTTGTTTTGGCTTATCTGACTGGGCAGGGGGCTGGGTTTGAGTGGCTGTGGCTGTTTTGCTTTCGTTGTTATCTGTCAGACTTTCCTTGCTGTCCTGCTCTGCTATTTCCCTTTGGAAACGTGGGACCAGATAGGTTTTGCGGAGGGTGCCAGCGTTTTTGACGGCGTAGTCGAAGGCGGAGATTTCGCCCAGGAGGATGAGCTTGCTCTTGGAGCGGGTGATGGCAGTGTAGACCAGATTGCGCTGGAGCATGCGGTGGCTGGTGCGGGTGATGGGAAGGATAACGACCTGGAACTCACTGCCTTGGGACTTGTGGATGGACATGGCATAGGCCAGGGTAATCTTGTACCATTCATTGCGTGGATAGGTGACCTCGCTACCATCGAAGTTGATAGTTATCTCGTCCTGCTTGGAGTCGGTGTACTTGGCAGGCAGGAGGTCGGTGATGTAGCCCAAATCACCATTGAAGACATTGGCCTCAGCATCGTTGACTAGGTGGATGACTCGGTCGCCTTGGCGGAAGGCTTGCTCGTTGTGGAGGAATTCCAGCTCTCCGTCTTTTAGGGGATTGAGCAGGGCCTGGGTCATGGTGTTGAGCTGGTCAATGCCTGCGGCACCACGGTACATGGGAGCGAGGATTTGGACTTCGTTTGCAGGGATGCCTGACTTGATAGCTGCACCGACAATGCGCTCAATCAGGGCTGGAATTTGTTCGTTTTGCGCTTCAAAATAGGAGCGGTCAGCCTTTTTCTCACGGAAATCGCTCGGCAAGGCCCCTTGGCGAATTTGGCTGGCTAGGGTAACAATGGTCGAATCATCGGATTGGCGGTAAATGCGTTCCAGTGTGATGCTGGGTAGCTTGTCAATTTTCAAGAGGTCAGCTAGGACCTGACCGGGACTGACAGATGGCAATTGCTCGGCATCGCCGACAATGAGAACCTGGGTCTGGGATGAAATGTTCTGGAAGAGCTGGTTGGCCAACCAAGTATCGACCATAGAAAACTCGTCTACGATGATGAAGTCGGCTTCGAGGTAATCATCTCGGTAGGATTCTTCCTGTCCTTCAACAAGCCCCAGATGGCGGTGGATGGTGGCAGAAGGCAACCCTGTCAATTCATTCATCCGTCTGGCTGCTCGTCCAGTTGGAGCTGCGAGAAGGACTGGGCATTCTTCTCGATTGCGTGTTAAATCAATCTTATGCAAGATGGCATAGACCGCGATAATACCGTTGATAACCGTTGTTTTTCCAGTCCCTGGTCCGCCTGTCAGAATGAAAAGCGGATTGGTAATGGCTTGGACGATGGCTTCTTTTTGAATATCGTCATAGGTCAAAGAGGACATACTTTCCAGCTCGGCTATGGCAGCCTCTACGTCTGCGCGTGGGAAGGGTTTGAAGCCATTTTTTCCCATCAGGCGGGTCAGGTTTTTATGGATACCATGTTCGGCAAAGTAGAGGCTGTTGTCGAAAATCTTGGTGCCTTCCTGCTGGACCTTGCCATCTTCTATCAGACCGGTCAATTCTTGGGCAACAGCAGCAGGGTCAAGTTCGGTATGGCGGGATTTTTCCAGCAGTTCAAGGGTAGCTTCTAGTAAATCTCTAGCCTCCACATAGGTATCACCTGTTTCCATAGAGCGATGAATGAGGCTAAAGAGCATACCAGCCCGGAAACGTTGGGGTGAATCACTGGCAATTCCTAGGTTTTCGGCAATCCTATCGGCAATGGTAAAGCCAAGTCCCTGTACATCTTCGACCAGTTGATAGGGATTTTCCTCGATAATCTGAAGTGTTTTTTCCTTGTACTGGTCTTGGATTTGAAAGGCTAGCTTATTAGGAATACCGTATTCAGCTAGTTTGGCTAGTATCAGCTCCGTTCCATAATTGAGGCGGAGTTTTTCGATAAAGGACTGCCTATTTTTGCTGGATAGTCCAGAAATTTGGGTCAGTTTTTCAGGCTCAGCCAAAATCTTATCAATAGTATCATCGCCATAGAGCTCAACAATTTTCTCGGCTGTTTTTCGACCAATTCCCTTGAAATGGTCGCTGGAAAAATACTTGACTAGACCAGCAGAAGTGGGCTTGCTGCGTTCGTAGCGCGTGATTTGCAGCTGCTGACCGTATTTGGGATGGGTGACTAGATTGCCATAAAAGCGATAGTCTTCTCCTTCGATGACATCAGCAATGGTCCCTGTTACAATAATTTCGTAGTCTTCATAATCGGCATCTGTTTCCTCAATTTCGAGGAGCAGGATTTTATAAAAATTACTAGGATTTTCAAAAATGATCCGGTCAATGGTGCCGGTAAAATAAACTTCGTTCATAGAGAATATTTCCTAAAATAGTGAAAAAAGAAGAGGCTGGGCAAAAAGCCCTGGCCCACTTCTCAGTGTTCGTGTCAACATCTCAGCGTAGTGGTTGATTGGCTTTAACAGTCTGGGAGACTGTTAAAGGTAGGAGATAAGATTTGCAAAGCAAATCTCAGCAGTTCATGTTTTACACTCCAGATCTGACCATTACGACTGTTGCGAACACAACGTTCGCTCTATTTCCAACCTCCAACAGTCACTACTCTGACTGTTTTGTAGCGAACTCTATTCGCTCTATCTCCGACCTCCAAAGGTTCCCCAAACCTTTGGAGCTATGCGGGGGTGGGAGTTTAAAAGGTCTGGGAGACCTTTTAAAGTGGGAGATATAAGCTGACGGCAGTCAGCTCACATAAATTGATGTCTGGGCATAGACTATTTCAGCTCAACAACTGGAAATAAGGATCTGTTGACGAACTCTTTTTTAGACTAGTCGAGTTCTTTCCCACTCCCTTGTTTCTGTTAATCAACAGTTCCAATTCGATTGAAAGGCCACATGCGGAAGACAACTTCACCCTTGATACTGTCGCGTGCAAATGTTCCTACGCTACGGCTATCTAAAGATACTAGGCGGTCATCACCTAAGAGATAGTATTGTCCTTCTGGTACTGTAAGGCTGAAATCAACAGAACCATTGGCATCCTGTGTAAAGGCTTGGGCAGTTTGGGCAACGGCTTGGAATTGTTTGTTGTAAGCATATTCTTCTTGCAATTTGTCCTTTTGAAAGGCTGATAGGTATTCATCAAGATAGGGTTCATCCACTTCCTGATCATTGACATAGAGGGCATCATTTGCATAGCGAATGGTATCGCCGGGCATGCCGACCACCCGTTTAACAATCAATTTTTCTTTACCATCGCTGTCTGTTTCGCTGGCCACGACAATATCAAAACGATCTATGGATGTGGTTTTGAACATTACCAACTTTTCTTGGTGTTGGAGAGTAGGATCCATAGAATGACCATCAACGGATACAGGGTCCCACAAGAAGTAGCGACTAGCAAAGAGAGCGATCATAAAGAGAATGAGTGTCCCCCATTCAGCTAAGAAGGCTATGAAGCCTCGTCTTTTTCCCATATTTATTCCTCATTTCACTAATTTTTGTGCTTTTTGCGTATTGGCAAAGTGGAGCTTGGCAGTTTGGTTTAGGCCTGCCAGACCATATTCTTTTAAGATGCTGGCTGCGACATGGTCGGATTTGCTTCCAGCTCCGGAAGGTAGGTTTCTGCCTACCAGTTGACCAAGCTGGGTAAGGTTCTCTAAAAACATACTTCTTGCAATGATAGAAGATACTGCTACAGCCAGGTACTTGCCCTCAGCCTTTTCTTCCAAGGTCACTGGATTAGCAAATTGATTGGCTTCTTTCTTCAGGTATTTTTGGTAATTTTGGCTAGAAGTAAAGGCATCAATGACAATCTTCTCAGGCTGGGTTCCCTTTTGTAGGAGCAGGAAAATAGCCTGATTGTGTAGGGCGACCTTGACAGACACCGCATTGTAGCCCTGCTCGATTACCTCATTGTATTTTTTGGGGGACAATAGCAGAGCTTGGTGGGGGATTTTCTCTTTTAAGAGAGGAGTGATTTGGCAGATTTTTTGGTCTGTCATTTTTTTGGAATCATCCACGCCAAGCGACTTGAGAAAGGCATGGTCTTCTGGGCGGACAAAACTGGCAACGACTGCCAAACCTCCAAAATAAGACCCGTTTCCAACCTCATCGGTCCCAATCATGGGCAGGTCTTGACCTGGCCTAGTCGACTGTTCAGAGCGTTCTGGCTCATAGCCCCAGAGACTTGCTTCCTGCTCTGCCATTTCCCCTTGGAAAACGACCTTGCCTGAAGTATAGATGGACAAGCTAGCATCAGCTAGTTTGAAAAATGCTTCTATATAAGGATTTTTGCTAGCCTGTCGATAGCGGTCGTAGTGGGCTAGCATGGCCTGTTTTTGCTGGGTTGATGGCTTTAGGACAAGAGTATTCATGTTTTTATTGTATCACAAATGCGGGTTAGAGTGTGCAGAAAAGGGTGGTTTTTACTATAATAGGAGGAGAAAGTGAGGTAGACAATGAAAGATCAAGTACAGTACAAGTGGGCGACCTTGGGGACGGGTGTCATTGCCAATGAATTAGTTCAGGCTTTGCAGGCAATGGGTGGCAATCTTTATTCGGTAGCCAACCGCACCTATGATAAGGGTGTGGAGTTTGCAAAAAAATATGGGATTGAAAAGGTTTATGCGGAAATCGATGAGGTGTTTGCGGATCCAGAAGTGGATATTATCTATATCTCAACGCCTCACAATACCCATATCAATTATTTGAGAAAGGCCTTGAAGGCTGGGAAACACGTCCTCTGTGAGAAGTCCATTACCTTGAATTCGGAAGAATTAGCAGAAGCTATTCAGTTGGCAGAGGAAAATCAGGTTATTCTGGCAGAAGCCATGACCATTTTCCATATGCCAATCTATCGTCAGTTGAGCGAAGTTGTTGCAAGTGGCAAACTTGGAGATTTGAAGATGATTCAGATGAACTTTGGTAGCTACAAGGAATACGACATGACCAACCGCTTCTTCAATAAGAACTTGGCAGGAGGTGCTCTTTTAGATATCGGTGTCTATGCTCTTTCCTTTGTCCGTTGGTTTATGACGGAAAAGCCAAATCAGGTACTATCTCAGGTTAAATTGGCTCCGACAGGTGTGGATGAGCAGGTAGGGATTTTGCTCAGCAATGATGTAGGAGAAATGGCGACCATCGCCTTGACTCTCCATGCCAAGCAGCCAAAACGGGGCACTATTGCCTACGACAAGGGCTACATCGAACTCTACGAGTATCCTCGTGGTCAGAAGGCAGTCATTACCTATACAGAAGACGGTAGTCAAGAGGTAATCGAAGCAGGCGAGACAGCCAAGGCGCTATCTTATGAAGTGGCGGATATGGAAAAAGCTGTCGCTGGTATCGAAAATACCATGCACCTAGCATTTACCCAAGATGTCATGGATATTATGACCCAACTCCGTAAAGAATGGGGCTTGGTTTATCCGGAGGAAGTTTAGAAAGCTTCTTGAATTCTATTTGGGAGCTTTAGGTAGATTTTGGGAATGGCTTTCTTTGGTGAGTAATGTGACAGAACTGTAACAAATATATAGGTTGTGTAACAGAAAAAAAGCAATATTACATAAGGGCAACAGTTTATTAAAAAGCCCTCTTCGTTCTTGTTTTTCACAACAGAATTAGGTATGATAGTACTATCAAATCAGAAAAGGAATAGAAGATGAAACGTAAAAGAGTTACAAAACCAAAGCATATGCGTCGTAAGAGAAAAACATCCCTTTTGCAAACAAATAAAAAAATGATGTACGCGTCAACCTTGGCCCTTTCACTTTTCACAACTGGTATGGTTAGTCCACAAGTTCTCGCATTGGAGTGGACACCACGAACTGTTGAAGAAATCGTTACTGAAATTACCAACAATGAAGGTCAGTTGACTTATACGGTTAAGTATGGTGATACCCTTAGTGCTATCGCTTCAGCTATGAATGTTGATATGCATTTGTTGGCTAAAATCAATCAGATTACAGATATTAACTTGATTTTCCCAGATACAGTTTTGACAGCTACTCTTGATCAAAACAATCAAGTTACCCAGATTGAAATTGAAACACCAAGCCAGGAAAATCCAGCAGAAACTGTTCAAGCAACTGTGGATGTGACAGCTAATCAGGCGACTATTGATAATACAGTTGTAAACTTGGCTGAAGTTCCTGTAGTAGCCCCAGTCGCTCCAGCAGTAGAAGCTCCAGCAGAGGCGACAGCCCCCGTTGAGCCAGCAGTAGAAACTCCAGCCGAGGTAACAGCTCCCGTTGAGCCAGCAGTAGAAGTTCCAGCAGAGGCGACAGCCCCTGTTGAGCCAGCAGTAGAAGCTCCAGCCGAGGCAACAGCTCCCGTTGAGCCAGCAGTAGAAGCTCCAGCCGAGGCAACAGCTGCCGTTGAGCCAGCAGTAGAAGCTCCAGCCGAGGCAGCAGCAGAAGCTCAAGCGGCAGCAGAAGCCCAAGCGGCAGCAGAAGCTCAAGCGGCAGCAGAAGCCCAAGCGGCAGCAGAAGCTCAAGCGGCAGCAGAAGCAGAAGCTCAAGCGGCAGCAGAAGCTCAAGCAGCGGCAGAAGCCCAAGCGGCAGCAGAAGCTCAAGCAGCGGCGGAAGCTCAAGCGGCGGCGGCAGCTCAAGCAGCAACTAGCTCTTACGATGTAGGCTTGCAACCACAGGTCGCAGCCTTCCGTGCAGAAGTAGCTAACGCCTTCGGTATTACTTCTTTCTCAGGTTACCGTCCTGGTGATTCTGGCGACCATGGTAAGGGATTGGCAATTGACTTCATGGTACCACAAAGTTCAGCATTAGGTGACCAGGTGGCAGAGTATGCTATTGCTAATATGGGTGCGAAAAACATTTCTTATATCATCTGGAAACAACGTTTCTATGCGCCATTTGACAGTATCTACGGTCCAGCTTACACTTGGAACTTGATGCCAGACCGCGGAAGCATTACAGAAAACCACTACGACCACGTACACGTGTCATTTAATCCATAAGACAAATAGTAAAACTCATCCTTTAGAGGATGAGTTTTTTTGCGTCCTTTTATTGGATAAAAGGGAATGTTTTTATTGAATATCTGTCATAAAATAAGGAAAAAACAATCTTATCACAAGAGCAATAGCTGTAAATCCAAAAAAGGCGAATATTTATCAAATATATTGATAAAATATACGGGGGCTATAATGGAAGCGGCATAGACAAATAGGGTAAACTAGAATAAAAACTTGACCACGAGATTAAGAATTTTCCTTGTGGGTAAAATACTACCCATAGTATTTGTTATGCTATAGACAGAAGCATAGGAGATATGCAAATACATTTTAAGGAGTTATATATGTTAAAAGGGATTCAGTCTATTGGCAATCTTGCTTTGTTTTTTCTGAAGATAGTTATTCTGATTGTTTGTTGGGATGTTTTTGGCATTAGTCTATCCAATCCAAGCAAATTAGCTAATTATATTGTAGTGGGAATTGTGGTCTTGCTTTTCGGCAGTAACAAAATGAACGATCTACGGCAATCGACCTTTTATAAGGAGATTTATCTAAAATTATTTGCTATGGTAGCGGTCGTCCTTTTTCTGTTCATTCCAACAGTCTATTCCTTGTTTCGTGTGGAAAGTTTGCTACAGGAGAATGGGTTCTTTCGGGTAATTGGAGGATTTGTTCTTGCAATCGCTATGCTGATTTTTGCAGGTGTTTTAATTATTCTACCTTTTTGGCTCATCTATCGTGCGGCAATTTTTATCGCTGGAACAGATCGTTCTGGTTATATGCAGGTGCCAAAATTTTTTAAGCATCAGCCTAAGAAGATAAGGCTATTTATTCTTAATAAGACTCCAAGATTTGATCGCCTAGCTATCGTCTGTGGTATTTTTTTAAGTATTGTCTATCTTCAAGCAGGGTCGGTCCCTTTACCAGCCTTTCTATCCTTTTTAAAGGTTGGCACCTATATTCACCCTCTGGTTCTCGTGTTCTTGTATAAGATGATTTCGATTCGTTTTAATTACAGCATGCATAATTTTTCTTACCATTTCTTTGATCCAGCTTCGCCCGTATTTCCACATCTGAAGCCAGGTTTTTACGAGGAACTTTTCAAGGTCAAGTCATCAGGCGGCTCTACTGTCCAACAGAAGTGGGAAGTAGATAGGCGGTATAATGCAGAAATTTGATACCACCGGGCGACAGTCGTTCCTGTCCAACTTCCCTTCATTACTCTTTCTTTGTGTTGGTCTATGGATGAGGATGGAACAAATTGGAAAATTTACAAACCAGTTCAATACCTAACTGGTCCTCGCTCTGGCAAGGGAATGACTGAGGCGGAAAGGCGAGCGACATCTTTGAAGACACCAACTGAACCAAGTTTTATCAAACCAGTCGCAAAACAACCAGACATTAGAAGGAAATAGCTATGGGGAAGAAATTTGAATTTATATTGCGGATAGTCTTATTTGGAATGGGTGTTTTTGTGGTTCGCAACACGCTTGCGTCCCTGTGGCCCTTTACCTTTATCAATGTGATGTTTTGGCTCTATACTGGGATATTGTTTGCGCGACTTTTCTTTCCAGACTTTTATGCCCGCTACCGTTCCCATCTCCATCTACTCCCTATTCTTTTCTACCATTTGTCAAGTCTATCAAGGTATTTGATGAAAAATATGTTGAGTTCAATAGTCAAAATAAGGAAATTGTTTTCTTTTGGACT
>NZ_JAVIHI010000058.1:0-10879 GCF_036680365.1 Streptococcus sp. SS-4456
AAATTCCTGTTTGGGCTAGCCCAAACAACTTAACCTCTGGAACTCTAGTTATCAATGAACTTGTTGCACTTGACTTGACAACGTGCGAATTTTTATTATTCCCTGTTTTAATGCGAATAATATTTGACAAATGATTTCAAAATGTTATCATAAATAAAATAATTGTAGCGATAGCTAGTAACAAAAAAAGAAAAGAGGAAGAAAATGTCAAACTGGGACACTAAATTTTTGAAAAAAGGCTTTACCTTTGATGATGTATTACTTATTCCGGCTGAAAGTCATGTATTGCCACATGATATTGATTTAAAAACGCAATTAGCACCAAATTTGACACTTAATCTTCCAATTATTTCTGCTGCCATGGATACCGTAACAGATAGCAAAATGGCTATTGCTATGGCACGTGCAGGTGGCTTGGGTGTTATCCATAAGAATATGTCTATTGCAGAACAGGCTGAAGAAGTGCGTAAGGTAAAACGTTCTGAAAATGGTGTCATTATCGATCCATTCTTCTTAACTCCTGAGCACACAATCGCAGAAGCTGAGAAACTCATGGGGACCTACCGTATCTCTGGTGTGCCAATCGTAGAAACCATGGAAAATCGTAAGTTGGTCGGCATCATCACCAACCGTGATATGCGTTTCATTTCCGACTATTCACAGCCAATTTCTACCAACATGACAAGCGATGCTTTAGTAACAGCGCCAGTTGGAACAGATCTTGCGACTGCGGAGGCTATTCTTCACAAGCATCGTATTGAAAAATTGCCATTGGTTGATGAAAATGGTCGTTTGTCAGGTTTGATTACCATCAAAGATATTGAAAAAGTGATTGAGTTCCCAAATGCTGCCAAGGACGAATTTGGTCGTCTTTTGGTTGCAGGTGCTGTTGGTGTCACATCTGATACTTTTGAACGTGCTGAGGCTCTCTTTGAAGCGGGTGCTGATGCGATTGTTATCGATACTGCTCATGGTCACTCAGCTGGTGTTCTTCGTAAGATTAAAGAAATCCGTGAACACTTCCCAACTCGTACCTTGATTGCAGGTAATATTGCCACAGCTGAGGGAGCTCGTGCTCTTTATGAAGCTGGTGTTGATGTTGTCAAGGTCGGTATTGGCCCAGGTTCAATCTGTACAACACGTGTCATCGCAGGTGTTGGTGTACCACAAGTGACTGCTATCTATGATGCAGCTGGTGTTGCGCGTGAATATGGAAAAACCATTATCGCTGACGGTGGCATCAAGTATTCAGGTGACATTGTCAAGGCTCTTGCAGCTGGTGGTCATGCTGTTATGCTTGGTTCAATGTTCGCTGGAACTGATGAAGCACCAGGTGAAACTGAAATCTTCCAAGGTCGTAAGTTCAAGACCTATCGTGGAATGGGCTCTATCGCTGCCATGAAACAAGGTTCTAAGGATCGTTATTTCCAAGCCTCTGTCAACGAAGCCAACAAGCTTGTTCCAGAAGGAATTGAAGGACGTGTGGCCTATAAAGGATCTGTTGCAGATATGATTTTTCAAATGGTTGGCGGACTTCGCTCAGGTATGGGCTATGTAGGTGCCGGTAATTTGACTGAATTGCATGAAAATGCTCAATTCATCGAAATGTCGGGTGCTGGTTTGAAAGAAAGTCATCCACATGATGTCCAAATCACAAATGAAGCTCCAAACTATTCAGTACAATAAGAATAAGACCCTGATTGACAGGGTCTTTACTATTTTGTAAACCTAGTTGACAAAGTTGTAATTTTTTTAGTTCTATGTGAAGAGCTGCAACTGCAATTGGAGTTAGGGAAAGCCAGTTTACGAAGTAATAAAAAAGTAACTGAATATAAAATCAGTTACTTGCTTTCAACGATAGTACCAACCTGGATATGAAAGATTTTTAGACTTTCAGGTAGCCTATGTAAATGGTCTAAAGATGTCGTTGTAATAAATGTTTGAATCGTATCTGTAATAGTTTCGAGAAGTTTGAGTTGTCGATTGTTATCTAACTCACTCATAACATCGTCTAAGAGGAGAATTGGGTATTCTCTTGTGACTTCCTTCATCAGCTCGATTTCAGCCAGTTTGAGTGATAGAACGAGACTGCGGTGCTGACCTTGGCTACCATAATGGGCATTCATTCCATTTATAAAGAAAGCTACATCATCCCGATGTGGTCCAACTCCTGTATTTTTCTTAAATAAATCACGTTTACGAGACTTTTCAAGTTCTGTCAAGAATTTGTCAATTAAATTGACATCATCTGTCAATCCGATTGAGGATTGGTATTCGATAGTCAATTCTTCCCGACTGCCAGATATTTCTTGAACTTTTCTGTTTCCAAATTCCTCTAGTTTTTTGAGGAAATCAAGTCGATGTTGGATAACACGACTGCCATATTCAGCTAGTTGCTGGTCAAGTACAGATAGAAAGGTTTCGTCTACTTTTTCAGTGGATTTTAGGTAGGCATTACGTTGTTTGAGAGTGTGGTTATAATTAGTCAAATCAGAGAGGTAGAGTGGTTTGATTTGACCGAGCTCGACATCGATGAACTTTCTTCTCAAAGCAGGGGCACCTTTAATCAGCTGTAAATCTTCTGGTGCGAAGAGGACTACATTCATATGTCCTATATAATTGGATAGTTTGGCTTGCTTGAGATGGTTGACCTTGGTAATTCGTCCCTTTTCTGTCAAGTGGATGTCAAGTGGTACTTTACCATTTGTACGATGAAGTAAACCAGAAATAGATAGCTCTTTTTCTTGAAATTGGAGCAGGTCCCTGTCCGTTCGAGTACGGTGGCTACGTGTCAAGGCTAAAAAGTAAATAGATTCCAAAACATTGGTTTTACCTTGGGCATTTTCACCCAAAAAGACATTGAGTCCTTTGTTGAACTCAATATCCTGTTGACTGTAGTTACGAAAGTGCCGTAATTCTAATCTTTCAAGCCACATGTTTACATACCAGGAAAGCGGACAGGCTTCTTATCGGCTTTTTTTGTACTTTTTTTAGTAGGGGTTACTTGTTTCTTATTCTTTTTATTTTCTTGATTTAACTTTTTAACGATTGCAGCCACACGTTCTTTTTCAGCTTGTTCTTCTTGGTGTTGCTGTATTTCTTCTGTACTAGGTGCAACGATTGTGATACTAATGTTGTGGTCAGGTAGCGTGATAATATCACCGATGCGGATTTTTTTACCTCGTCTTTTTTCGTCTTCTCCGTTAAAAAGGATAGTATTTTCTTCAAGGAAACCTTTAATGGCCCCTCCTGAGTGTAAAATACCAGTTATTTTTAGTAATGCTTGTAATGTGATGTAGTCATCAAATAATTTAAATTCCATAAGTCACCTCGTTACAGAATATTATATCACAGAAAAATGATATAATGGAAGGTACAATGTTTGAAAGAGGAAGAAGATGAAATTACAAGAAGGAATTGATTTGCATTTTATTGAAACAGATCAGTTTACTACAAATAGAATAAAAGTGCGTTTTGCAGCCGAGATGAATGAGGCGACGGTAGCAGGACGTGTGCTAGTTGCTAATATTCTGGAAATGGGCAACCAAGATTATCCAACGGCTCAGGCGATGCGTAGACGGTTGGCAGAGCTATACGGAGCACATTTCTCAACGTCTGTTGCTAAACGTGGTCGTGTACATCTAGTTGATTTGACCATTTCTTACGTCAATCCACGTTATTTGCCTAATAATGAAGATATTACCCTAGCAATTCTTGATTTTTTATATGCCTGCCTATTTCGTCCTCTCAAGCAAGGTCAGGGGTTTGATCAGAAAATCTTTGAAGTGGAGAAAAAGAATTTAATCAATTTTCTTGAGTCTGAGGTAGAAGATAATTTCTACCATGCTGATGTCGAATTAAATAGGTTATTTTATCAAGATGAGGCCTTACAAATTCCGCGAGTTAGTCGTCTAGACTTAGTTGAGCAAGAAACAGCAGAATCGGTATTTAAAATCTATCGGAATATGTTGCGGGTAGATAAGATTGACATCTTTGTCATTGGAACTGTCAATCAGGACTTGGTTCGAGAAAAATTGGAAACCTTCAAATTTACTTATAGAAAACCTAAGTTAGAATTAGAATATCAGCAGAATTATTCAAAGGTTACTCGCGAGAAGGTCGAACGCAAACAGGCAAGACAATCCATTTTAGAATTGGCTTATCATTTACAAGTTCTTTACAACGATGCAAACTACCCTGCCTTAGTTGTTTTTAATGGTTTACTAGGGGCCTTTTCACATTCTAAATTATTTGTAAATATCCGTGAGAAGGAGAGTTTGGCCTATACAATCGGAAGTCAGGTGTCTATTTTTTCTGGAATGATGAAGGTTTATGCAGGCATCAGCCGTGGAGACCGTCTAAAGGTTATGAAGCTGATTAGTAAGCAGATTCTTGATTTGAAGCGCGGAAAGTTTACAGAGGATGAATTAGAGTTGACAAAGAATATGCTTATTCATTCAGCAACCCTTGCCCAAGATAGACAGAATAACTTGATAGAACAGACCTACAACCAGATAAGTATGGGGGAACGTAATTTAACATGGTTAGAATGGATAGAAGCTGTAAAGTTGGTGTCAATTGAGGATATTGTTCGAGTGGGCAAGATGATAAATTTACAGGCTGTTTACTTTATGGAGGGAACAGAGGAATGAAACTAATCGAGAAAAAGTATCCGTATATGAAAGAACCTGTCTATCAGACACAACTTGACAACGGGTTGACAGTCATTCTCTTGCCTAAGACCGATTTTCATGAAACTTACGGAGTGATAACGACAAATTTTGGAGCTTTACATACCCATATTCTTTTTGAAGATGGCAAGTCTAGTAGCTATCCTGCTGGTATCGCACATTTCTTAGAGCATAAGTTGTTTGAAACGGAAGATGAAGAAGATGTCATGAATGAGTTTTCGAAATTTGGTGCCAGTGCCAATGCTTATACCAGTTTTAGACAGACCAGCTATCTATTTTCAACAACTCAGGAAGTGTTGCCAGCACTATCTTTGTTACAATCATTTGTTCGTCAACCTTATTTTACAGATGAAAACGTGGCACGAGAACAAGGGATTATCGAACAAGAAATCGAAATGTATCAAGATGATGTCGATTATCGATTGTTTACAGGAATTTTAGGGTCACTTTACCCTCAAACTCCCTTGGCTCATGATATTGCTGGTACGGTTGCTTCGATTGAGCAGATTACAGCAGATGATTTGTATGAGAATTTTGATCTGTTTTATCATCCGTCCAATATGAATTTATTCGTCATTGGTAACTTTGATTTGGATCAGGTATGGCAGCAGATTTCAAGTTATCAGGCAGCGCAACTTGATGAAAAACTGCCTAGGTTTGATATAAAGGCAATTGAAAAACTGCCTATTCTTCAGCACCGTATGGAAGAGTTTGAAGTATCTACTCCAAAATTAGCAGTTGGTTTACGGGGAAATGATGAATTTGAACCTGCTGAAATGCAGCAGTATCGCCTGTGCTTACAGCTTTTGTTTGCCATGTTGTTCGGTTGGACTTCTAAACGCTATCAGAACCTGTATGAACAGGGGAAAATTGATTCCTCATTCCAGTTTCAACTAGAAGTTACTCCAGACTATCATTATTTGGTTATTTCTGGTGATACGCAGGAGCCTATTACCTTGTCAAGTATGCTGATGAGGGCTGTTCGCAATTTTGAACGAGATGAGGATATCAATGATGAGCATTTGCAACTGCTGAAGAATGAAATGTATGGCGATTTTATCCGTAGCTTGAATTCCTTGGAATTTACAGCTAGTCACTTTGTGGCTCAGTATTCGGATGTTGAGAATGTATTTGATTTGCCACAATTGGTGGAAGAAATAAATTTAGAGGATATTAGGGAGGCAGGCCGTCGTTTTATTGGTCAGTGTGACATGACTGATTTTACGATTATTCCCAAATAAAAGGACCTAACTCATCGAAATTTCCTTAGATTTTTGTTAGAATAGAGTATTGTATATTAGTGAATAGAGGGGAGAGTTAGTAGTGCGACAAAAGAGTATTGGTGAGGTACTTAGAGCAGCGCGTGAGTCACGAGGTTGGACCTTTGTTGATTTGCAGAGAATGACGAAAATCCATGCAAGGTATTTGCAAGCATTGGAGTACAATGATTTTGATTCCATTTCTGAAGATGAGGATGTTGATTACGTCTTAACGGTTTATGCAGATGCCTTAGAATTGGATGCGGATGTTCTGTTAGAAGCCTACGATAGCAATAGTTTGATAAAGTATCGTGAAGAAGGCGAGGAGGAAATCTTAGCGGCAGAATTGAAAAGAAGCTATCGGGTAAAAAAGAAAGATCATAGATCCTTTCTTCCCTTGATTTATCTCTTACTTGCTTCAGCTTTCATCATTATTTTTGTGACCTATATAGCATATAGCCGTATGCAAAATCAGGTGTTGCCTGCTTCGGAAACTTCCTACTCTGTTGTTGGGCAAACTGCTACAAGTACGTCTTCTGAAACGAGCACACCAGAGCAGTCCACAACTTCGTCAAGTAGCATTTCTGCTAAGAATATTAGCATTTCAGGTAGTGGAGATTACATTGTAGCGACTGTTACAGAAACTGTTTATCCAGTAGAAGTTACCCTTTCAGTTAAAGATGCTACTAGTTGGGTCAGTCTATCCGGAACAGAATTGGCAGAGGGAGTGGTACTTTCTCCTGAAAATCCGACGGTTACGACTAGCCTGCCAGAAGGCACCAGCGAAGCCTATCTTGTTTTAGGTGTAGTGAAAGGGGTAGATATTACTATCGCCGGTCAACAATTGGATACGAAAGCATTAACGAGTGATACAGGTTCTATTGGACTTGTATTTGAATAAAAAGGAAATACAATGAAAAAAGAAAATATTCCAAACGCTTTTACAGTCGGACGGATTTTGATTATTCCAATCTTTATCCTTCTTCTTACTGTCTGGCAGTCAGCTATTAGCCATATTTTAGCGGCAGTCATTTTTGCCCTAGCAAGTATTACGGATTATCTGGATGGTTATCTGGCTCGTAAGTGGCAGGTAGTGACAAACTTTGGTAAGTTTGCAGATCCGATGGCTGATAAGATTTTGGTTATGTCTGCCTTCATTATGTTGGTGGAACTTGGTTTTGCTCCAGCATGGGTGGTGGCCATTATTATCTGTCGTGAATTGGCAGTAACCGGTCTTCGTTTGCTCTTGGTTGAAAATGGTGGAACCGTTTTGGCAGCAGCTATGCCAGGTAAAATTAAGACATTCTCACAGATGTTTGCGGTGATTTTTTTGCTATTGCATTGGAGTTTGTTGGGTCAGATTACGCTTTATATTGCACTTTTCTTTACCCTTTATTCAGGCTATGACTATTTCAAGGGTGCATCTTTCTTATTCAAAGATACGTTCAAGTGATGACAAATATTATTGAAGTAAAAAATCTTAAGTATAAATATAGTCAAGATGATGAGGATTATACCTTAAACGATGTTTCGTTTCACGTGAAACAGGGTGAATGGTTGTCCATCATCGGTCATAATGGTTCAGGGAAATCAACAACTGTTCGTTTGATTGATGGATTATTGGAAGCTGAGTCTGGAGATATTATCATTGATGGTGATGTCCTAACAGTTGATAATGTCTGGGATAAGCGACGTTTGATTGGTATGGTATTTCAAAATCCAGACAATCAATTTGTAGGTGCTACAGTTGAAGATGATGTTGCTTTTGGTTTGGAAAACCAAGGAATAGCCTTGGAAGAGATGCGGAAACGGGTAGATGAAGCCTTAGAATTGGTTGGAATGGCTGATTTTAAAACCCGTGAGCCTGCTCGTTTATCTGGTGGTCAGAAGCAACGGGTAGCTATTGCTGGAGTAGTGGCCTTGCGCCCTAAAATTATCATTTTGGACGAGGCTACATCCATGCTGGATCCAGAAGGTCGTCTTGACTTGATTAAAATTGTTCAGGAGATTAAGGATCGGCATGGGATGACGGTTATCTCTATCACGCATGATTTAGATGAGGTGGCTTTAAGTGATCGTGTTATTGTGATGAAACGAGGTCAGGTTGAGTCAGTCAGCACTCCTACGGAGCTTTTTATGCGGGAGGATTTAGCAGACTTGGATTTAGATAAACCTTTCACGACAGAACTGGCTACATCTTTGCGTCAGGCTGGATTTGATTTACCGCTTCGCTATTTTACAGAGGAAGAATTAGAGGAAACTTTATGGGAATTGCTCTCCAAGAAGTAAGCTACACCTATCAAGCTGATACGCCTTTTGAGGGACGTGCGTTATTTGGTGTGGATTTGGAGATTGTTGACGGCTCTTATACGGCGCTTATTGGGCATACGGGTTCGGGGAAATCAACGATTTTACAACTCTTGAATGGATTAAATGTGCCGACAGAGGGAAGAGTGGTTATTGATGACTTTGTGATTACAGCGACGTCAGAAAATAAGGATATTAAGCAAGTAAGGAAGAAAGTTGGCCTTGTTTTCCAATTTCCTGAAAGCCAAGTCTTTGATGAAACAGTCTTAAAAGATGTTGCTTTTGGTCCGCAAAATTTTGGAGTTTCTCAGGAAGAGGCTGAGCAAATTGCTCGTGAAAAGCTGGCCTTGGTTGGAATTGATGAGAGCTTGTTTGAACGTAGTCCCTTTGAGTTATCAGGTGGTCAAATGCGTCGGGTAGCTATTGCTGGTATTCTAGCCATGGAGCCAAGCGTTTTGGTCTTGGATGAACCAACAGCTGGTCTGGATCCTGCTGGTCGTCAAGAATTGATGGCTATTTTCAAGAACCTTCATCTGTCTGGGATGACCATTGTTTTGGTCACTCATTTGATGGATGATGTGGCTAATTACGCTGATTTTGTTTATATTATGGAGAAAGGAAAGTTGGTTGGTTCTGGTAAACCAACAGATATTTTTCAAGAGGTTGATTTTTTGGAGAGTATTCAACTGGGTGTTCCTAAGATTACCAAGTTTGCAGCGAATTTGGAGAGAAGAGGTTTTGTATTTGAACGTCTTCCGATTACTATCGAAGAATTTACAGGGATGGTGACGCATGGATAAATTGATTTTGGGTCGCTATATTCCAGGTAATTCTATTCTTCATCGCTTGGATCCGAGAAGTAAACTCTTAGCCATGTTTGGCTTTCTCTTAATGATTTTCTGGGCCAATAATCTGGTAACAAATGCGTTATTGATTGGTTTTGTATTGGGCTTGGTTGTTTTATCACGTATCCGTTTGTCTTTCTTTATCAATGGTTTAAAACCAATGATTGGGATTATTCTCTTTACAACCTTTTTCCAGGTTTTCTTTACACCCGGGGCGACAATTCTGTGGGAGTTTTGGATTTTTAAATTGTCTGTAGAGGGTTTGCAACAGGCGGGTATTATTTTTGTTCGCTTTGTTTTGATTATTTTCTTCTCAACCCTATTAACCCTGACGACAACACCGCTCAGTTTAGCAGATGGTATTGAATCAGGTCTGGCACCTTTGAAACGCTTTAAGGTTCCTGTACATGAGATTGGACTGATGCTGTCTATGAGCTTGCGTTTTGTGCCGACCTTGATGGATGATACTACTCGAATTATGAATGCGCAAAGGGCGCGTGGAGTGGACTTTAACGAAGGCAATCTTATTCAGAAGGTAAAATCCCTTATTCCAATTTTAATTCCGTTATTTGCATCCAGCTTTAAAAGGGCTGATGCTCTGGCAACGGCAATGGAAGCGCGTGGTTATCAGGGTGGAGAAGGTCGGACCAAGTACCGTATTTTAGCTTGGAAGAAGGCGGATAGCCTAGCCATTCTGATTATGGTTGTCTTGGCAGGAACTCTATATTTATTTAAAAAGTCTTAAAATAGTAAGCGTTTTACCAAATTGTAATATTTTTTTAAATAAAAAGTAATACAATGGTAGTAAGATAGGAATAGTTATGATAAATAGATAGAGGATAGTTCTTTTTGATGAAAAAGAGTTTTATAAGTAAGTTTATCAAAGGTATAGCAGGGGTTATTGTTATTTCAGTTCTTGTTTTATGTGGACTGATGTTGACAGGTAACTATTCTTATACCAAGCTTGTAAGAGCGGTGTCAAATGCGCCCTATAATGTGGTCAATGCTATAAGTAAGATTGGTAGTGGATCTGGGTCTACAACAGAATACGTTGCTGTCAGTCCTAGTTTCGAGTTGGGATATGATAAGATACTGACAAGAGATGCAAGCTATCAACCTCTACGGGTTGAAGTGCCAACTATTAGGTTTGGAGAACCACAGGTAATTGAAGTATCAGAGGTTCACGAAACGACCTCAGTAGAGGAAGTAACAGAAGCTGAGCAAGTAGATATTGGTCTGACAGAAGACATTCATCAGGATAGTCATGTAGAAGATGTTGCAGTTGAATTTGGGACTGAAGCAGTGACAGCTAGCACAGAGATAGCACAAGTACATGTACAAGCGGATAGTCAACCAGCCCAGCTAGTTACTGTTTCAACTGGTGCGGCAGTTGACGATGCAACTGCTAAAGAATGGATTGCTCAAAAAGAATCAGGTGGTAGCTATACAGTTACTAATGGTATTTACATTGGACGTTACCAATTAAGCAATGCCTATTTGAATGGTGACCATTCACCAGAAAACCAAGAGCGTGTAGCAGATGAATATGTACTGCAACGCTATGGTTCATGGTCAGCAGCCTATCAGTTTTGGTTGGCAAATGGTTGGTATTGATAGGAACGAGATGTCTAGGTTTAGCCTAGGCATTCATTTGTTCTCTCATTTCCGTCCTCATTATAAAAAGGTGGCTCTTTGTCAACTGTAGTGGGTAGATGAAAAGCTAACACCTAGAGAGGACGAACTTCGTTCTCTCTTTTTCAATATTCAAAGCGATGTA
>NZ_JAVIHI010000059.1:0-10508 GCF_036680365.1 Streptococcus sp. SS-4456
AAGGGCTTCCCGCACACCAGAGATCTGCTTTTGGAAGTTGTGTTGGGTCAATGCTTGTGATGTCGTCATGAAACCATTCTCCTTTCGTGTCATACATTGCTTCATAAGATTTTCTTGCAAATTTATCCTTTTCACAGTAACCGATACATTTGAAACCCGCTAATTCCAAACCACGTCGAAAACCACCCACTCCTGCAAAGAAATCAAGAAAGGTTAGGCTCATACCGTCTCCTCCATCATTGAATAGGCTTCATCAAAGGTCAAAGTCTGTCCATCACGCAATACCGTCACGTTGTCATTTCCTGTTGACTCTATATAACGTTTGACAATGACATCCACAAACTTCTCATCCAACTCAATGCCGTAACAAACTCTTCCAGTTTGGTCTGCGGCCATTAGGGTTGAACCAGAACCAAGGAATGGATCAAGAACAATCGTCCCACGCATCGATGAATTTTGAATAGGATAGGCCATCAGAGGAATTGGTTTCATCGTTGGGTGGTCTTTACTGGATTTTGGACGATCATATTCCCAAATGGTTGTCTGTTTACGGTCACTAAACCACTGATGTTTTCCCTTTTGTTTCCAACCAAAGAGACATGGTTCATGTTGCCATTGGTAGGGACTACGGCCAAGCACTAATGAGTTCTTTTTCCAAATGCAACATCCACTGAGATAAAAACCAGCATCCTTAAATGCCTTACGGAAGTTCAATCCTTCTGTATCCGCATGAAATACGTAGATTGAGGCATCAGCTTCCATATGCTTTTCTACTTGAGTGAACATGTCAAAGAGAAACTGGTAAAATTCACTATCTGGCATATTATCATTGAGAATCTTTCCAGCTGTTTCTTCCACGTCAACATTATAAGGAGGATCTGTCACAACCAAATTTGCCTTTTTATCACCTAACAGTTGGTCATATGTTTCAGCTTTCGTAGAGTCGCCACAAATCACTCGATGCTTACCAAGTTGCCAAATGTCTCCTCGTTTTGAAAAGGTGGGTTTCTTCAATTCCTCTTCAACATCAAAGTCATCTTCAGATAACTCCTTATCATGAATGTTGGAGAGAATGTCATCAATTTCTGGTGGTTCAAACCCTGTCAGGTCGAGATTGAAATCCGATTCCTGTAAATCCAAAAGCAAGTCCGCCAAAAGCTGGTCATCCCATTGACCGGTGATTTTGTTAAGGGCAATGTTCAGTGCCTTTTCATCTTCCTTGGATAAATCGACAATGACACATTTGGCAGTTTCATAGTCTAAGTCCTTCAATACAGTTAATCGTTGATGACCACCAATTACCGTCAAGTCTTTATTGACGATGATGGGGTCAACGTAACCAAACTTGAGTAGGCTTTGCTTAATCTTTTCATACTCCTTATCACCCTTTTTGAGTTTTTTTCGAGGATTGTAAGAGGCTGGGTGTAATTCAGACAATTGAATTTCTCTAATTTCCATTGTTGGTTGACTTGTCATTGGTTTCTCCTTTATAAAAGCGTGATTGAATGTAACACGAATGGCTACAAAATTTTCTATTTGGATTGGCATAAGATAAAAATGACCTGCCACATTGTTGGCAAGTCAAATCTTCATATGCGGTTTTTGATTTATCGTGTTCGTTAGAATGTGTTGTCCACCAAACCTTACGACACTTATCCGAACAGAACTTCTTTGGTCTTCCTATTTTATGAATTTTCAGTGCTTGATAACACTGGGGGCAACGGAGTCCGTCATTCTGGTCGGCTTTTGCCATCTGCTTTGTCGCCGCTCCATGACCAAGCAATGCTGGATTTCGTTTACAGTATTTCTTAACTGAATCTCTAGATAGACCTGTAGCCCTACCGATTAAGCCATAGCCAAGACCTTCTGCTCGCATTTTCCAGATTTGTTTGCGTTGACTTTCGTCCATTTGTTTTCCTTTCCAGCAAAAAAGGACTAAAAACAACTATTTTCTACATTGTTTCTAGCCTTTTTCACTATTTTATTACCAAAATGACATACTTTGGAACGCTACATCCCCACATTAGAAACGTGATAACGGTGGGAACGAACGTAATAATTGAGCGATTTTAATGTACCCGCTTGCGAATTTTGCGAAATTACACGTTTGAGGGGGCGTCGGTCTTAGTCTCCCAAGGGTTTAGAGATTTCATCCACCCCTCCCCCATAGGGTTAAAAATTGGATACTTTTGTAACGAAACTCCAAGATTAAAATCGATACGTATACTCCACATATCGGTCAGTCGTCTTGGTCTTCCTGTCATGACAAGACTTACAAAGTGCTTGCCAGTTAGATTGATTCCAAAAGAGTTCTTGGTCACCTCGGTGGGGTTGGATATGGTCAACCACTGTTGCCTTGGTCAATCGACCTTTGGATTTACATTGAACACAGAGTGGATGAACTTTTAAGTAACGAAGTCGTGCTTTGTTCCACTGAGCATTGTAGCCCTTCGCTTTGGTTGACTTGGCATCCAGTTGCAGGTTTGCTTTATGGTTGTCACAATACTTGTGACCATAAGGTACTAGGTTAGGGCAACCATTTTGTTTACAAGGTGTACTTGGTCTTCTTGGCATTTTACTTCTCCCAAGGAAGATAGTCTTTCGTGAAATGCCCAAAGCAAGTTGTCTTGGTGTAGTCTACATTCAAGAGATTAAGTTCCTTAATGATACCTCGTGGTGTTAAATCATAACGCTCACGAATCATTCCTTCCAGTTGTTTTGCGGTGTAGCGACTGGTTCCAAAGGTATCTACATACACCGAAACAGGTTTGGCTACTCCAATGGCATAGGCTAATTGTACTTCACATCGTTTCGCATACCCTTCTCGAACAATGTCCTTAGCAATCTTTCGTGCCATGTATGTAGCTGAGCGGTCAACCTTGCTTGGGTCTTTTCCAGAGAAGGCACCTCCACCATGATGTGCGAAACCGCCGTAGGTATCTGCCACAATTTTTCGACCAGTAACTCCTGCATCCGCAAATGAGCCACCAAGAACAAAACGTCCAGTTGGATTGACTAGAACTTTAAAATCTAGATTCTGACGGTAACGAAGGGCAACTGACATCATTGCCTCTGTCACAATTCGTTTCACTTTATCCAAGTCAGCCGATGCTGTATGTTGGATAGAAACCAAAAAGGTATCAATCCTATTTTTGTCGTAGTCGTAGGACACTTGGGCTTTGGCATCTTTTCCAAGAAGAGGGTGTCCTAGTGACATGAGTTTTTCAAGGACACGAGTTGCCAGAACATAAGGCAAAGGCAGATACTCTGGTGTTTCATCTACCGCATAACCAAACATCAACCCCTGGTCACCTGCACCCCCATTGTCTACTCCTTGTGCAATATCTTTGCTTTGAAGTCCTAGTAGGTTCGTCACCATGATGTCCGTCATACCGTAAGGTTCAAGAACCTTTTTGACAATTCCTTCAAGGTTAAAGAAATGCTTGGTTGAGACTTCTCCTGCCACAACCACATGGTTATCCTTGATAAGTGTTTCGACAGCTACTCGACTATCTTTATCGTGCTTAAGGCATTCCGTCAAAATGACATCTGAGATTTGGTCACAGAGCTTGTCTGGGTGTCCGCTTGAAACTTGTTCACTGGTAAAAATCATGTTTTCCTCCACGCAAAAAACCCAACCGTCTGGCTAGGCTTTGTGTTTATTTTACTGAATTTCTGCCTTCTTCGTAGGCTCGTTCGAGAGCTTTTTTAATTCCCCAAACTGGAATGTCGTAGAAATCAAGGTTATCGCTCCAGCGTTGTTCCAAGGTTTCAACTTGTAATTCCTCTTGAGCAATCCTTGTAAAAATCGCATCCAGTTTTTCTTGTTGGTGTTTTGTCATTGTATTGTTCTCCTCTTCTTTTGTTTTGTTCATATTAACTCTAAAAAGGAGATATATCCAGTCATTACTGGGTATTTTTAATCTTTTTTGACACTTACAATTCTACCACAAATTTTGACAAAGTGAGGTCAATGTTAGGTCACACTTAGTGCAGGGGTAGGTTACTGGTAGGTCAAGGGTAGGTCAGGGAGAGGTTACTTTTCCAAAGAAAATCCCATTTTCATATACACTTCCCTAACATGGTCTAAGACCTTACGTCGCCAATTTCTAACAGTACTTCGACTAATATGAAACTCTCTCATCAAGCTATCCCAATTACTATCTGTCTTAAGCATAGATTGCGCAAAATCATACAAATCTCCCTTTAGAAATTTTAAAGCCATCTCAAAATTATCAAGGTCATTAGCCAATCGAATATACCGTTGCGATAAATCCGCCAATTGTTCCTCATTTTCCTGAATCATCTTCTCACGAAAATTCAGCGCAATCATCTCTGACCTTTGATTGGTAGGTGTACTTTTAACTCTAGGTTCATCAGATTTTTCAAAAACGAGTGAACCAATAACCTCATTTTCTGTCACTGGTTTGAAATGTTCCAGACGATACTTTAACATCTCCAAGTCACTTTTGAGTTCATTGTAATTCGTCAGTATGTGCTCTGCCTTATCCATCTGCCCCTCCTACTTGTGCTTTAACAGCTTCAATCAGCCGTTCTTGTTGTGCATCTTTGTTTTCTAGTGCCTTGAGGATTTCCTCATCAATCGTTCCTTCAGTCACAATGTGTTGGATAACAACAGTCTCAGCCTCCTGACCTTGTCGCCACAGACGAGCATTGGTTTGTTGGTATAGTTCCAATGACCATGTTAAACCAAACCAGACCAAGTGGTGACCGCCTTTTTGAAGATTCAACCCATGACCTGCTCCAGCTGGATGAAGTAAGCCAACTGGTACATTGCCCTTGTTCCATTCACGAATATCCTCTTCTGTTTTCAACACCCGACTCTTTACCTTGAGTTTTTCTAAACGACTCATAATCCGAGCCAAGTCATGTTTGAACCAATAGGCAACTAAGACAGGTTCTCCATTTGCGGATTCGAGGATATCTTCAAGGACATCTAGTTTCTGTTCATGAAGTGACACGACTGTATGATCATCAGAATATACAGCACCATTAGATAACTGAACTAACTTGTTCGTAAGGCTTGCAGCATTGGCGGCAGTTACTTCTAGTCCATCTAACTCTGACAATACATACTCTTTCTTAAACTGACTGTACTTTTCTTTTTCCTTTTCTGACATATGCACCAGTTTCTTAGTTGAAATCAATTCAGGCATATCCAGATAATCTAGTGCCTTCATAGAAATGGTAATATCACTAATCTTGTCTTGAATTTGACACTCCGCATAGTCCATGGGGATGTATTCATAGACAATATTGCCATTGCGACGACCTTCTTCAAAGTAACGACTACGAAACTCACCGATGAAGCGACCAAGACGTTCTCCTCCGTCAATGACTTTAAACTCTGCGAACAAGTCCATCAGTCCATTCGAGCTTGGTGTTCCAGTTAGTCCAACCACTCGCTTCATGTAAGGTCGCATAGCCATGAAGGCTTTGAAACGTTTGGACTGCCAAGACTTGAAAGAACTCAATTCATCAATCACTACCATATCCCACTTGAAATAGGGACTACATTGTTCTACCAACCAAGGGAGATTTTCACGATTGACAATATAGATGTCCGCATCTTTCTGAAGGGCTACTTTTCGTTGCTTGGGCGTACCAACTATTTTCGAATAACGTAAGTGACGCAACTCCGCCCATTGCTCAATCTCATCACTCCATACTGTATTTGCGACTCGCAGTGGGGCAATCACCAGGACCTTTGTGACTTCAAATCGATCAAACATCAATTCATTCACTGCAGACAAGGTTGTAGCCGTCTTCCCCATCCCCATGTCTAGGATGACTGCTGCATGAGGGTGACCCATGATGAAGTCCTTGGCGACTACCTGATAGTTATGTAATGTCAATTTCATCTAGCACTTCTCCAATCATCTCAATGCGGTCAATGACATAGACCTTAAAGCCTAATCGCTCGAACAGTTTATGCCTTGACACTTGTAACTTCCTTGGCTTTTGGTCAGGAGCCTTCACTTCCACCAAGCCAAATTTGCCTTTGGGTAAAAACACCAAACGATCTGGAACACCAGAAAAAGATGGCGATACCCATTTAGGACAAATGCCTCCTCTAGCTTTCACAGACTTCACCAAAGCTTGCTCAACGTACTTTTCTCTCATCGTTCTAAATCCTTTCATCAAATTGAAGTGTGTGGGTCTAGTGCAGTCATTTCCAAAACTCCTCTTATAGGCTTTTTTTATAGTAATTTTTGCTTATAGGATAGTTTTAGAAAAGACCTTAATAGACCTACACAAAATCAAAAAATGTCACTCATGCTGGTCGTTTTAATCATTTATCTGAAACCTCACTCAAAATAAGTTCCAACCATTCAGTCAACGACCTACACACCTAAAATAGTCCATCACCTCTCTTGTGGAGGTAAGGTGGCTAAAAATGTTGGTCATTAATCTAAGAAATCATAGTCATCATCAACCAATTTCAAACCAAGAATGAAGTTACCTTTACTTGTCCGTTTTCGCTTAAACCCTGCCTGATCAAGAGCAGAATAAAAATCGGTCGTACTGCGTGTGTACTCCATGTTCTTGGCGCAATAAGCACGATACTGACTGTATAGTTCTCCTGATTTTTCTGTCAACTGATCACCAACTTGACAACACTCACTAAGGAAGTGTCCTAACCAATCATTGGCCTCACGATAGGCTTTGACGGAAGAAGATACCGCAGTTGGTACTTTTGTTTTAAAGTTCGCTTTGATAGCTTTTTCTGCACCTTCGATAATCCAAGACAAAATTGCTGGTGCTGCATTGTCATACAAATGGTCCGCAAAGTTTTTGATGTCAGAGCGACCAGTGATTTTGGCATTAAAGGGAATAACAACCAAACGTCGCCAAGTTCCATCATCGTTCGCTCCTACTTTAGGCAGATGGTTGGTATAAAGAACCAGCGTATGTGATGGCACGAAGTGAAAAGGATCCTTGTACTTTTTCTCAGCTTGGATTTCATCTGTTGAGGTAATCTGCTTAACAACAGCTGTATTGAGTCTCATCCCTTCTGCCATCTCAGAAGCAATGACCAGACGTTTCCCTTTAAGCTCAGCAAGCTCAGGACTGACATTTCGCTTGTTTGACATCGTTAAAGCATCCGCAGATAATTTACCTGAATAGCTACCTAGCACACGAGCAATGGTATTCCAAAAAGTAGACTTGCCGTTCGCTCCGCCTCCATAGGCAATAATCATATGTTCCTGATAGACCTTACCGATTGCCGCCATACCAATAATTTCTTGAACATAATCAATTAATTCTTGGTCATTACAGAAAAAGGTAGCTAAAGTTTCCTGCCATAATCCCATACCCTGATCACTAGGAGAGACTGCTGTCATTTTAGTTATATAATCTTCAGGATTGTGTTCTTGTGACCCATTTATTCCTTTTCGTAAATCATAGGTAGCCTCTGGCGTATTGAGTAATAAGTCATCACTATCTAATTCTGACAATTCTACTGAAAGCATTGGTTTAGCTGTATTATAGACAGCCATCAAATTCTTATAGTCACGATGTTTCATAACAAATTTATGAAACTCTTTAGCTGCTAGATAGGCTTTTAAATATTTCAACTGAAGTGGAGTTTCGACTGCATTTTCTAGTCGCTTTCCACCAGCCTTAATGGTCAATTCATCAATACCTGAAGACTGAAGTTGCTTCTCTGCAGATTCCAAGAGTGCATTCGCTTCAGCAAGTTGTTCATCAGTAAAGTGCACAACTGCCCCTAATGCCAACTGCTTGTTCTCACGCCAATGCGTTCCATCGTAATAGAGATAATCTGTCGCATTGGTATAAGCGAGCCTGTTCGTATACTCTCTAGCAAGAACTCCTGCTTCCCCAACATCCGAGTAATCATCTGGTTTTAAAGTTTCTCTATTGAATACATCGGGAGCCACGTAGCCTTTAGATGTTTTGATGGTTCTGTTGTAGAATCGGACAGCACTACCCCAGATGGTATCTAACTCTACTTTATCAAGCGGTGGTACACATTTCTGTGCCTGCTCATCAAAACCATCCCTTGCTTCTTGTGTCACGCCTAGCCGTTTGACAATCTTAGATGCAAATACAGACATCGTAGAATTACGACTCCCTTGCTGGATTGGTCCACTTGGAGGAGTATAGAAGTCTGCATCGAAATCTTCCTCGTCATCAATAGATACAGCTTGAAACAAATCTTCATCAATAATTAGCCATGAATCATGCCATATAACCTGTGCATTTGGATTTCCAAAGAAGAAACGTGCCGCATCCTTGGCATTATCATCAAAAAACTTGTATTGATTACAAAGTTCTTCCTTCATAGCTACGTAGACATCTTTATCAGTTACCTCATTGATTTGGAAGTAAATATGATATTTTGGTCTTGGAGCTTTTCCTGCCTTTGCCTGCATATGACTTCGACTAGTTACCAAGGCAAAATTGTAATCCGCAAAGATTTCTTTTAATCGCTCGACCGTCATCCATTCATCTGGATTTTCAGAATGGTCATTATCAATATCCATGACCAAAACGTCCGACTTAATGAAATTTGCATTTGAGCGTGTATTGTTTAAAAACAGCCCTGCCACATGGTCAAATTGCGCAACAGTTTGTAGCGATATTTCATCAGTAATAGTAACTTGATTGGGATAGACCGTGGTTGTCTGAACCCCATTCTGTCCTGAATGAGATAAGGTAAATTGCATTATGCACCCTCCATATTTTTGCAGTAATTTTAGAAATATATCTTCTTAACTTACTAAGTAAGAATCTGACAAATTTTTCCGCTCTTTCAGAAAAAAACATTCAAAAAAATAGAAGTTTCCTATTAAATTGCACAGGAAACTTTTTTGATATTCAAAAATTTTTTCAAATCTAACGGAAAAACATCACTTGGTTCTACTTAGTAATGTGTAAGAGGTATGTCTAAAAAAATCTCTTGCAAAGTGGAAAATTTAATAAAAACCTTACTTAGTAAGATAGGAGGACCAAATATGGTAAACGAACCATACATCAAACCTGATGAAGACGTAGCTGATACTCTCATAGCTATCAGCGTCATCTCAAAACTACTCGCTAAAAAAATTATGGAGGAAGAAAGTAATGAGCAAAATGAAAGAACTGAATAGACTAATTCATGATATGGAAGAAACCGCAAAGTACTACCTTCGATTGGTGGATGAGTTCAAAAAACTCCTATCTACTGATGATGAAACAGTTCCTGAACCAATATCACCCAAATCTGAACCACAAAAGGAAATTCAATTGGAGGATGTCCGTGCAGCCCTTGCGACCAAAGCTAAAGACGGGTTTAAAAATGAGGTTCGCGCTCTTCTAAATACTTACGGTGCTTCTTCTCTATCAGCTCTTGACCCTAAACACTTTGCGGCAGTCCTTGAAGAAGCTGGAGGGATTGGTAATGACTAACCATGCCATTCTATCCGCATCTGCTTCACACCGATGGTTGAACTGCCCACCATCTGTTCGTCTCACCGAAGATTTACCAGACACAACTTCTGATTTCGCTCTTGAAGGGACGGATGCCCACGAGTTGTGTGCTTATCTAGTCGAGAAAGCTTTAGGTAGGAATGCGCGTGATCCGACTAAGGATTTAGCATTTTACAATCATGAAATGCAGGATTGCGCTGAAGAATACCGCAACTACGTCATGGAACAAGTCGAGAAAGCCAGAGGCTACTCTCGTGACCCTACAGTTCTTATCGAACAACGACTGGACTTTTCTAAGTGGGTACCTGAAGGATTTGGAACTGGGGATTGCATCATCGTGGCGGATGGACTTCTTCAGGTAATTGACTACAAGCACGGGCTTGGTGTTCTAGTTGATGCAGACCACAACTCTCAGATGATGTGCTACGCTTTAGGAGCTCTTGAGATGTTTGATGGACTTTATGATTTTGATAAAGTCACCATGACTATCTTTCAACCACGAAAACATAACATATCTACCTTTGAGATAGAAAAGACAGAGTTGCTTGAATGGGCTGAAAATGAACTCGCTCCAAAAGCTGAACTTGCATTCAAAGGTGAAGGGGAGATGCAGTCTGGTAAACACTGCCAGTTCTGTAAACTAAAGAATATCTGTCGAAAGCGTGCGGAGGATAATTTGGCTCTTGCCAAGATGGAGTTTGCGAATCCAGATACCCTTGATAACGAGGACATTGCAGAGATTTTGTCTAAATTAGACCTGTTGATTTCATGGGCAAATGACATCAAAGCCTACGCTTTGAAAGAAGCTACCGAAGGGCATACCATTCCAGGATACAAATTAGTAGAGGGACGCTCGGTTCGTAAGTTTTCAGACGAAGCTGCCGTCAGTCAGATTATGATTGAAGCTGGCTTTGACCCTTACGAGAAGAAACTGCTCACTATCACTGCCATGACCAAACTCCTTGGCAAGAAAACCTTTAATGACCTGCTTGGTGGTCTTATCATAAAACTAAGTGGTAAACCAACACTCGTTCCAATTGACGATAGCCGTC
>NZ_JAVIHI010000060.1:0-9927 GCF_036680365.1 Streptococcus sp. SS-4456
ACCTCTACTTTATCATCTTGAGAATGAAAAAAGTAGTGAGTACTCTCTCCCGTCGGAGATTTCTTCACTACTAATCTTAGTATGTTTTTGTAAAATCGGTCTTAAGACTGATGTCTGAACGGGTCGAGTGAGTTATACTATTATCAATCCTAAATATTTTTCATAATCTCCTTAAAAAGCACCGGCCATGTGGTCGGTGCTTTTTGTTAGATTTCTAAAATATAAGTATCCCAGCTGGGTTTGTTTGGTTGTCGGAATTGGTCAGCTAAATGCATGGCGATAGGATCGCAGTCATCAGCCTCAAAGCTAATTTGTTCATATTGTTCAAATAGTTGGCAAATAACCGTTTGGATGAAGGAACCAAAGCTTTGTTCATCTTTTCCGCATACGTAGGCAATTTCATCGGTATCTATGAAGGCACAATTTTTTGAGTCTGTATAAACCAGATCAGGTAAGCTCTTTTCAAATTCTTCTTGACTGGCAGTCCAAGGATTGATGTCTTGGTGGACTGTTTGATAGTAGTCAAAAATTTGCTGACAGGCTATTTGATAAGTTGCGGTGCCTTTGCGGACTATGCTTAAGTTGGAAGTGCCTGTTTGACTGAGATAGTCTTGCTTGGTCACTTCAAATTCGTAACATTTTCGTTTGCAGACAAGGCCTGCTGCGGTGAGGAAATGGATTCTTTCCTGCTCAGCAGAAGATAGCATAACCTGCAGAGGCTTACCTTCTAAGGAAGTCTGTAGGGACTGGAAGAGCTGCTCTGCTATGGTGCAATCATAATCAACCAAATCTAGTCGCAGATAGATATTGGCTTGGTGGTAGGGGTTGCTGTAGGTATGGATGTTGCCGATTGGTCTTCCGTGATGAGAGATGTGGAAGGTGTTGGCTTGGTAGGAAATGTCTAGCATTAGCCTTGAATAAAAGCCGCAATCTCTTCTGCCGTCATGCTGGAGTCGCAGCGGACTTGGACTCCAGTAGGTTTAGCGACCAAGAGACCAGGTACGGTAGGAACTTGGTAGTGATCGCGGAGGGCCTGAAGTTCAGGGCTGACTTGGCTAGAGTCGAGGAAGTGAACGGTCACTTGCTTGTCTTGGGCGACCTTGTGGAGTTTTGGTGCGAAGCGGTTGCAGTAAGGACAGGTTGCTCGTCCGATGAAGAGAACAGCCTCCTCTTTGGCAGCTAGAAGGTTCTGTGCCTGCTCCACAGTCACACTTGTAAAGTCTTGAATGTAATCTTGAAAGTTCATGGTATAAGATGTAAAGGGCCTTAAGTGGACACAGAAAAATAGGGAACAGAACGTCGCAAGCGTCTAGTTCTCGTATATCTTTTTGGCTCAGTCCCTAGTCCGTATTCAGTTCAACCAAATACGGCAGCCCTAGTCCTTTCTCCTTTTTTCTTTAATTATAGGATAAAGCAGAGTAGATTTCAAAAAGTAGCTACGTTTGTGTGGAAGTGAGGCTTTCGCTTTCAAAATGTGAACAAAAATAGTATAATGGTCAAAGATAGTCAAAGAAAGAGGCGATACTATGGCGATGAAAAATACATCAGATTATATCGAAGAGCATATCAAAGCCATCCTAGAGCAAGTCAGCGTGGCAGAATTGCGCCGGAGCGAATTAGCCAGTCGGTTTGAGGTGGTTCCCAGCCAGATAAATTATGTCATCAAGACACGATTTACAGCCAGTCGTGGCTATATTGTCGAGAGCAAGCGGGGTGGTGGTGGTTATATCCGTATTGGTCGAATTACCTTTTCAGACAAGCATGAACTGGTCCATGATTTATTAAACAATATGGGCGAGCAATTGTCTGCGACAGTGTATGCAGATATTCTGCAGTTGTTGTTTGATGAAGGATTGATGACAGAAAGAGAGGGAAATCTTTTTCTGTCAACTGGTTCTGATGAGGTATTGGGTAAGGATGCATCAAGCATTCGTGCTCGAATGATGTGTCAAATATTACGACGTTTAGATAGGAAAGAGGATTAATTCATGAAGATTTCAACTGGTTTACAAAGGGTGTTTGAGGATGCCCAGTTGGTCGCCCAACGCTATGCTTGTGAGTATTTGGAAACCTGGCATATTCTCCTGGCCTTTGTCATCAATCACGATACGGTTGCTGGAGCAGTCTTGGCGGAATATCCTGCTTCTATTTCAGAGTATGAGCATGCGACCTTTGTCGTGACGGAGAAGGTCTATCGTGAAGACTTGGAGAGTTTTCGTATCTTGCCATCTTCTAAACGTTTGGATGAAACAGCTAGTTTGGCCAAGAAAATTGCAGAGGTTGTCAAAGCCAAGGAATTAGGTACGGAACATTTATTTATGGCTATGCTTTTGGATAAGCGTTCGACTGCTAGTCAGATTTTGGATAAAGTCGGTTTTCATTTTGAGGACTCAGATGATAAGATTCGTTTTTTAGATCTACGTAAAACCTTGGAAACACGTGCAGGCTTTACAAAGGAAGACTTGAAATCTATCCGCAGTATCATGAAGGGTGGAAAAAACAAGCCAACCAATGCGGGGCAGATGATGGGGATGCCTCAGCCACAGAGTGGAGGATTGGAAGACTATACTCGTGATTTGACTGCACTAGCTCGAGAAGGAAAGATGGAACCGGTCATTGGCCGTGATGCTGAAATTTCACGGATGATTCAAATCCTTTCCCGCAAGACGAAAAACAACCCTGTCCTAGTCGGTGATGCGGGTGTCGGAAAAACGGCTCTTGCTCTTGGGCTTGCCCAACGTGTCGCTGCTGGCGATGTGCCTGTTAGCCTGGCTAAGATGCGGGTATTAGAGTTGGATTTGATGAATGTGATTGCGGGCACTCGTTTCCGTGGTGATTTCGAAGAGCGGATGAATAATATCATCAACGACATCGAGGAAGATGGTCAGGTGATTCTCTTCATCGATGAGTTGCATACCATTATGGGTTCTGGCTCGGGGATTGATTCGACCTTGGATGCAGCCAATATCCTCAAACCAGCTCTTGCTCGTGGCACCCTCCGTACAGTCGGAGCAACGACTCAGACAGAGTACCAAAAGCATATTGAGAAAGACGCAGCCCTAGTTCGTCGTTTTGCCAAAGTGACCATTGAAGAGCCGACAGTGGAAGATAGCATTGCCATTTTGTCTGGTCTAAAAGGGACTTTTGAGAAATACCATAGGGTCCGTATTGGAAATGTAGCTGTTGAGACTGCTGTAACCTACGCTAAGCGGTATTTGACCAGTAAAAACCTGCCAGATTCAGCAATCGACTTGCTAGATGAAGCCAGTGCAACCGTGCAAAATCGTATAAAAGGCCAAGTCTTAGAAACTGGTTTGACAAGTATTGATAAGGCACTGATGGCTAAAAAATATAAAACCGTGAGTAAGCTATTGCTTGAGGCTAAGGAAGCAACCAAAGCTAGTCAAATCTATGATGTAGAAGTGACGGAAGAAGATATCTTAGAAACCCTTAGCCGCTTGTCAGGTATCCCAGTAGCCAAGCTTAGCCAATCAGATACTAAGAAGTATCTGAATCTGGAAGCAGAATTGCACAAGCGTGTGATTGGGCAGGAAGAAGCTATTTCTGCAGTCAGTAGGGCTATCCGTCGTAATCAGTCAGGTATTCGGACAGGGCGCAGACCGATTGGTTCATTCATGTTCTTGGGACCGACGGGTGTCGGTAAGACAGAGTTGGCTAAGGCGCTGGCAGAGGTTCTCTTTGATGATGAGTCAGCCCTGATTCGTTTTGACATGTCTGAATACATGGAGAAATTCGCAGCCAGCCGTCTAAATGGAGCGCCTCCGGGCTACGTGGGCTATGAAGAAGGTGGCGAATTGACAGAAAAAGTTCGTAACAAACCTTATTCTGTTCTTCTTTTTGATGAGGTTGAAAAGGCTCATCCAGATATTTTCAATGTTCTCTTGCAGGTCTTGGATGATGGTGTTCTGACGGACAGTAAGGGACGTAAGGTTGATTTCTCAAATACTATTATTATCATGACGTCAAACCTTGGAGCAACAGCCCTTCGTGATGATAAGACAGTTGGTTTTGGTGCCCTTGATTTATCTAAGGACCACAAGGAAGTGGAGAAACGCATTTTTGAGGAATTGAAAAAAGCCTATCGTCCAGAATTTATCAACCGTATTGACGAGAAAGTTGTCTTCCATAGCCTAACGGAAACTCATATGCAGGATGTTGTCAAGGTCATGATTAAACCTTTGTTGGCTGTAACAGCTGAGAAAGGACTTACTCTTAAACTGCAACCGTCAGCCCTTAAGTTATTGGCAAAACAAGGTTATGACCCAGAAATGGGGGCTCGTCCTCTTCGTAGACTCTTGCAGACCCAGTTGGAAGATCCGTTGGCAGAGATGTTGCTCCGTGGTGACTTGACTACTGGTTCGACCTTGAAGGTTGGGGTCAAGGGTGAAGAGCTCAAGTTTGATGTGGTCAAATAGGTGGAAAAATGCTAGAACTAAGACCGCTTTTGGAAGAAGAAAAGGAAACCTTTATTGTTCGCGACCAAATGGCTTTTCGTGAGGCCTTGATCGATGATATACCTGAGGGTGAAGAGGTGGTTAGTCGGGAAAAAATTTTGGAAAGCCTACTTGCTCCCAAAGAACCAAGCCCTTCAGGTTTATTGGCAGAATGATTTAGTTGGTGGTGTCCTTGTCCAGATTGATCCAGTAACCAATCACAACTCCTTGGATTTATTGTTTGTTGATGGAAGCCATAAGGGAAAGGGTTGGGCTTGAAAATCTGGCAGGCTCTTGAACAAGCCTATCCAGACACGGAAGTTTGGGAAACACACACACCGCATTTCGAGGTGCGCAATATTCACTTTTATGTCAATAAATGTGGATTTCAGATTGTGGAATTTTTCAATCCTGCCCATCCAATGGAGCATGTGCCTGACTTTCCAGATGCAGAATTATTCTTTCGCTTTGAAAAACAGATGAGCAAATAGAGAGTGGTAAGCTACTCTCTATTTGTTTTTGAACCTTTTTATAAAAAAATATAAATAGATATTGACTTATCTATGGAAATAGAGTATGATGTAAATATAAAAAATAATATAAAGGTGGACTATGAAAAATACAGTAGCAGTTATCTTTGGAACTTTTGCCCCCATGCACAAGGGGCACATTGACTTGATTCAACGAGCAAAACGGGAAAATGGTCGTGCAGTAGTCATTGTATCGGGTTACGATCAGGACCGTGGACACCAGATTGGTTTGGGATTGCAGAAACGCTTTCGCTATATCCGTGAGACTTTCAATGATGAGGGGTTAGTTTCAGTATATAAATTGGATGAAACAGGCATGCCCCCCTATCCAGAAGGTTGGACACCATGGTTAGAAGCTCTTGAAGCCTTAGTGGCTCCTAAGGAAGATGAAGAATTGGTCTTTTATGTATCCGAAAAAGAGTATGCGGAGGAATTGCGGTCTAGAGGCTATTTGGCTTCTTTTACGGAGAGGAATTTCGGCATATCGGCAACCTTGATTCGAGAAAATTCAGCAAAATACTGGAATTCGATTGCTAAGCCTTTCCGCCGTCACTTTTCTAAAAACGTGTTGGTTGTAGGCTCTGCCTCAAATGGAAAGACTACCTTAGTGAGAGACCTGGGGCGCTATTATTCATGTCCCGTTTCTCTGGAGTACGCCCGGTATTACCAACAGCGCTACAATGTACGAGATGATGAGTTGACAGGGAAGGATTACAATTATCTGTTGACAGGCCAATACCGTCAAACTTCGGACTTGATTGATTCGGAAATCAATAGAGGATTGGTCATCGCAGACACCAATGCGACTGTAACAGAAGCTTATTATGATTACTATATCGGTGAGGTATCTAGCTCTTTTCATTCTCTCTGTGCCGATACCGTTAAGAATGAAAAATGGGATTTGATTATCTTTGTATTACCAACGGGATCTTATGTCGATGATGGTTTTCGGGATATGACCATGGCCGATATAGAAATTCGTAATGCCTTTACCGAGCATTTGAAGGAATTGGTTGCCAAAAACCATCCGCAAACCCAGTTGGCTTTTATCGGTGGGAATTATGCAGAAAACTATGCCAAGGCCATTCAGTTGATCGATGGCATCTATCAGGAATATTAGGAGGATATTATGGAACAACTTACCAAATTCATCGACCGTTTTTGGACATCCTTGAAGCAGGTACCGGAAAATATAGTTGCTATTGCAAATAGGGCAAGGAATCTGGGCCTACTTGGGGTCTTGCAGGCAATTTTAGCGGACTTGTTTCAAGGGCGGACGCTCTTTCAATGGTGCTACTTACTGGCCTTGTCTAGTGTGCCGATTGTCTTAGAATTTACAAATGGTGCTACCAATCATGACTGGGTTGGACTATTTACCTCCTGGACGGGTATTGTCTGCGTGATTATGGTGGCGGAGGGTCGTGCTAGTAACTACTTTTTTGGTTTTCTAAATAGTGTGATTTACTTTGCCCTCTCCTATCAAAATATGTTTTATGGAGAAGTGATGA
This sequence comes from Streptococcus sp. SS-4456, assembly GCF_036680365.1. NCBI lineage: Bacteria > Bacillati > Bacillota > Bacilli > Lactobacillales > Streptococcaceae > Streptococcus > Streptococcus sp. SS-4456. The sequence continues at coordinate 6,493 of NZ_JAVIHI010000060.1, forward strand.
CAGCTATCTTTTTCATTGTCATGCAGCCAGTTGGACTTTATGTTTGGTTGACTGCCCGGGTTAATGGAGTGGCGGAAGAGGAGCAGATGGTATTTGAGGCGCGTAAGTTGGACTTGAAGGGCTGGGTCAAATGGCTGGGCTTCACTCTACTGGTTTGGGCAAGTTTTGGTTTGATTTACCAATCTGTTGGCTCAGCTCGTCCATTCCGTGACTCCATCACAGACGGGACCAACTGGACGGGTCAATTTTTGATGACCTATCTTTATCGTGAACAGTGGATTTTCTGGATTGCGACGAATCTCTTCTCTATCTATCTCTGGTGGGGGACTTCTCTTCACATGCAAGCCATGTACTGGGTTTATGCCTTGAACAGTGCGGTCGGTTGGTACCAGTGGTCTAAGTCAATAAAAGAGGGGCAGGTGGCTCAAAATGGCTAGGTCTGCTGGTCTATCAGACAAGGAATACTACGAAAAATGCGGGACGGAGGCAGAGTTTTTATGCTGGTACCAACAGCAAGATTTACCACGATTTGAAAAGCCAAGTGTGACAGTAGATATGGTGGTTTATAGTTTTGTAGATAGTAAAATCAAGCTTTTGCTCATTCGTCGAGCAACCCATCCATGTCAATACAAATTGTCCTTGGTTGGTGGCTTTATTGCCAGAGGAGAAGATGCCTTTCAGACCTGCCAACGAGAAATAAAAAAAGAAGCTGGGCTAGATTTACCACGCCATCATATTGAACAATTGATGACGGTGACAAATCCAGAGCGAGATCCTAGGGGCTGGATGATGACTATTGCTCACTTGGTTTATTTACCAAGTCAAGCCCTGGACTTGGTAAAACCCGGGCCTGATGGCAGAGAACCCATTGTTATTGATGTGGATTTCAAGACATCGCAGTGCTCTTATGAGGGCCAGCTCTTAACTGCAGAGGATTTTGCCTTTGACCATTATGAGATTGTCATGACCTCTATCCAGCGGATTCAAGGTCGGATGAAGTGGAATCCAACCTTTCTCAATCTCCTGCAGCAGCCCTTTAACATCTACGCTGCGACAGACTTGGTCAATCTTATCTCCCCTGATAAAACAATCCTCCATAATAATTTCCTAGCCAAGTATGGCGACTTTGTGGAAGAAGTTGGAGTTGAACGTTTGCCCAAACGCAAACCCAGAAAGACCTATCGCTTAAAAGAAAGTTCATAAAAAGGTAAAAAAACCTCCAGCTCAAACTGGAGGTTTTGATATAGTCGAATGAAGAGCTTTCAGACCAGGGACTGAGTTGCAGGTTGCTAGCACAGCCTAGTGGCTGTGCTAGGTTGGAGATATAATTTGCAAAGCAAGTCACTTCCGCAGAGTACGGCAAACCGAAAGTGTCGACGTATCAAAGTTAATTCAAATGACTATATTATTTAGCAATCCGTTCTTGATAAGCTTCCCTGGCCTGGTCAAAGAGTTCTTGGACCTGCTCGATAGTTTCTGCTCGGGCAACGGCTCCACGGATTTTGGCAGCACCTGCTGAACCACGGAGGTAGTGAGGGGCAAGACCACGGAATTCGCGGACGGCAATGGACTCACCCTTAAGATTGGTCAATCGGGTCAGGTGGTCGAAGGCGACATTGAGTTTGTCGTCAAAGGAGAGGTCGGGCAGGACTTCTCCTGTTTCGAGATAGTGGTTGATTTGGTTGAAGATGTATGGATTTCCCATAGCAGTCCGTCCGACCATGACAGCATCAGCACCGACTTCCTCGATTCGCTGGCGGGCATCTTCTACATTGCGGATGTCGCCGTTTGCGATGAAGGGAATCTTGGTCAGGCTGCCAGCTACCTTGGTCAAGGTCTCAAGGTCAACTGTTCCTGTGTACATCTGTTCGCGGGTCCGTCCGTGCATGGCCAGGGCAGCCACACCGCCACTTTCTGCGGCTAGGGCGTTTTCGACCGCTAGGTCGGTATTGTTCCAACCCGTCCGCATTTTAACGGTTAAGGGAATATCGAGGACCGAGGTCACTTCCTTGATGATGTGGTAAATCTTGTCGGGGTCCTTGAGCCACTTGGCACCAGCCTCGTTCTTGATGACCTTGTTGACTGGGCAACCCATGTTGATATCTACGATATTAGCCTTGGTGTTCTTCTGGATGAAGTCGGCAGCCCGTTTCAGTCCTTCGGCGTCGCCACCAAAAAGCTGGATAGACATAGGGTATTCGTTGTCGTCGATGTGGAGCATATGGAGCGTCTTCTCATTATTGTAGAGAAGGCCTTTTTCAGAAATCATTTCCATAACGACCAGGCCAGCGCCCATTTCTTTGGCAATGGTGCGGAAGGCCGAGTTGGTCACGCCAGCCATTGGGGCCAGCACGCAGCGATTGGGGATTTCCACATCACCAATCATGAAAGGGGTATTGAGATTAGCCATTGATGAGTTCCTCCAAATCGTTTTCGTCAAAGTGGTAATGGGTCTGGCAGAATTGACAGGTGATGTCCACGCCCTTGTCCTCCTCTTTCATCTCTTGTAGGTCCGTCTTTGGCAGGCTGGCCAGAGCATCGAGGAAGCGGTCCTTAGAGCAGTCGCAGACAAAGCCGATTTCTTCTTCTGACAGGCGTTTGAAGTCGTCGTCGCCATAAATGGCCGATAGCAGAGCTTCTATGTGGTTTTCAGAAGCCAGCAAGCTCGAAATGGCAGGCATTTCTTGGATGCGTTTCTCAAAACGAGCAATTTCAGCCTCAGTCGCACCTGGTAAAACTTGTAGCAAGAATCCGCCTGCTACCTTGACCTTATCTTCCTCATCCAATAAAACATTGAGCCCCACCGCAGATGGTGTTTGCTGGCTGTCTGTTAGGAAGTAGGCAAAGTCTTCACCGATTTCACCAGAAATCAATGGGGTCATGGAATTGTAGGGGTGGCCTGTTCCGTAGTCTGTGATGACCAGGAATTGGCCATTACCCACAAGCGGCCCAACGATGACTTCGCCAGTCGCTGTTCGTTTGTAGTCCAGGTCTGGATTTTGAATGTAGCCCTTGACCTGACCTTTGGTATTGGCAACGGAGATGATAGCACCAACAGCACCGCTGGCCAAGATTTTCAGGGTGATCTTTGTATCGCCTTTTTCATTGGCAGCCAAGATCTGATTGGCGATGAGGGTGCGGCCCAAAGCAACGGTTGATGAAGCCATGGTGTCGTGTTTTTCTTGGGCTGTTTTCACTGTTTCTGTGCTGTCCAGCACGAAGGCACGGAAATGCCCGCTCTTTGATAGTGTCTTAATAATTTTATCCATAAGGATTATTATAGCACAAGTGGGGAAAATGGGGAAAGGGAGTGACTGAAAGAAAAAACTGGCTATGACTAGCCAGTTCAGACTGAAGACAAAGTCCTTAGAATTTATTTTCTAAGGGCTTTTCTTCGTATTTAGGAGTATAATATAATAAAAAGGACTTGTGAGG
>NZ_JAVIHI010000061.1:0-9873 GCF_036680365.1 Streptococcus sp. SS-4456
ACATCGCTTTGAATATTGAAAAAGAGAGAACGAAGTTCGTCCTCTCTAGGTGTTAGCTTTTCATCTACCCACTACAGTTGACAAAGAGCCAAAAATCATCTATTTCTATCACTCATTTACAGCAGACTTTAATGCTTCTACCTTATCCAAGCGTTCCCATGGCAAGTCAATATCTGTCCGACCCATGTGACCATAGGCTGCCGTTTGCTTGTAAATCGGACGTTTGAGGTCCAACATTTGAATAATACCAGCTGGACGGAGATCAAAAATCTGACGAACTGCAGCTTCTAATTTGCTCTCTGCTACTGTGCTCGTACCAAAGGTATCGATGCGAACTGAAACTGGGTGGGCAACACCGATGGCATAAGCCAGCTGAACTTCCGCCTTTTTAGCCAAACCAGCGGCGACGATATTTTTTGCGATGTAGCGTGCCGCATAAGATGCAGAACGGTCCACTTTGGTCGCATCCTTACCAGAGAAGGCACCGCCGCCGTGACGAGAGTAACCGCCATAGGTATCAACGATAATCTTACGACCTGTCAGACCTGAGTCCCCTTGCGGACCACCAATAACAAAGCGACCTGTTGGGTTGATAAAATAGTTGGTTTGTTCATCCAGGTATTGAGCTGGAATAATGTCCTTAATGACACACTCAATGATATCCTGACGAATTTGCTCTTGGCTAACTTCAGGATCATGCTGGGTTGAGATAACGACTGTATCCACACGAACAGGTTGATTGTTTTCATCATACTCAACTGTTACCTGTGACTTAGCATCTGGACGGAGATAAGTAATTTCACCAGATTTTCTCAACTCGGCCAAACGACGCACCAATTTGTGGCTCAGTGAAATGGGCAGTGGCATAAGTTCCGGCGTTTCATCTACCGCAAATCCAAACATGAGCCCTTGGTCACCTGCGCCAATCAAATCCAATGGATCTTGACTAGCATCTTGACGAGTTTCCAAGGCTTCATTGACGCCTTGGGCAATATCTGGCGATTGCTCTACAAGTGACGGATGAACCCCAACCGACTCGGCTGAAAAACCATACTCACCTTTTGTATAGCCAATCTCCGCAATGGTATCCCGTACCACACGGTTAATATCTACATAGGCAGTAGTTGAAATCTCACCAAAGACATGAACACTACCTGTGTAAACAGCCGTTTCCGCCGCTACGTGTGCATCTGGATCCTCTGTTAAAATAGCATCCAAAATAGCATCTGAAATCTGGTCAGCAATCTTGTCCGGATGTCCTTCCGATACTGACTCAGACGTAAACAACTTACGTTCTGACATAAAAATGTCCCCCTTAAAATATATTGTTACTAAGGTTACAAAGAACTAGTCGAAGACTAGTTCTTTGCGAAAGACACCTGTCTTGAGCAAAGGAAAATTCCAGATACATAACGAGAAAGCAATAACTTCCAAGTATGTCTGAGAGGGTTCACTAGTCTGATAACTACCTTTTCGGGACTTAATAACTCTTTTATTGTACCACAGTTTGGTAAGAAATACGAAACAGTTCCATCATTTCCACAGACATCTGTTTCAACTCAAGTATTTTACCCATCCCTAAATCACCCCAAAAACGATTACTTCCTATTCCATACCCTCTTCAAAAATAGTATAATAGTATAATGGAGGAATAAATATGAAAAAGTTAGTTTTCTATGGCAGTGTTGCTTTACTCGTCTCATTGATGAGTGCCTGTGGTTCATCTACCACTTCCCCTACTACAACTTCTTCTACAGAAGAGGTAGATGTTACAGAAAATACTGCTGCCTACTCAAAAACCTATAGCCCGTACAGCATTACAGGAGAACCAGCCTCAGAAGGTGAAGATCTGGTTGTAGAGGACACTGAACGCAAAGAGGCCTACGATAACCTACAAGCATACAAAAAAAGTGTCAAAGACAAAGCGATTTTAAACGCTCTGTCGATTGTGGATGAATTTTATATTTCCAACAATACCTTACAAGCAACCCGAAAAGCCTACGGCGTCTCCTCTGAAACAGAAGTTTACCAAGAACTTTTTTCAACACTTTCAAAAAATATGGATGTCGATACCAAGTACTCCATGAAGTATCAAGGAGATACCTACAAACTCTCTGAAATCGGACCGAAAGCCTTAAAAGTCAATGTAAACTCCCTGCAAGAATCCGCAGCTTATGAGGTTGTTTATTCAAAATTTGAAGACCAAAAAGTCTATCTTCACTTACGCGTACCATACGTTGATACCTTTCAATACTATGCAGAAGCAACCTATCATGACAATTACCAAGAGTTTTTCTATCCATTAGAAGAAGCCTTAACTGAGGCTCAGTCTGAAGGTGATACTAGCAGAGCCTTGCTAACCCGTCTCCTTTATTATCTTGAGGCGGTTGGCGGTGAAGAAGGAAGCGTCAACCTACAAGGCATGAGTTGGGGACAACTACGAGACCTCTACCTAGTTCTAGACATCAAAAAAAACCAATCTATTTCTCTCTCCTACGAAATGTTGGCAGCAATCAGTCAAATTGAGGCTAGTTCTGTTAACGAGAAATGGGAGGCTACATTCCAAAAATGGGAAGAAGAGATAAATAAATAAAAAGGTGCTCCATTTGGCACCTTTTCATTTTTTAGATAAATTCAGCATCCGCAATCGCCTTTTTAACAGTTTCTAGTGGTAAATGAACCAGCTCACAGCCCTTTTCTTTATACAAGTAGTGGGCATAATCGTCCATTCGATATTCGTTGATATAGACGACACGTTGACAACCAACCTGTAGCAATTGCTTGGAGCAATTGAGACAGGGGAAATGGGTCACATAGGCAGTAAAGCCTTTTGGAATTCCCCGCTCTGCTCCTTGTAAAATGGCATTAACTTCCGCATGCAAGGTCCTAGCACAATGACCGTCAATCATCAGGCATTCCTGGTCCAGACAATGCTCGGTTCCCGAAACAGAACCATTATAGCCCGTCGCAATGACTTTATTATCCTTAACCAAAACCGCACCGACCTTGGCCCGCTTACAGGTTGCCCGATTGGCAATCAAAAGAGCTTGGGCCGCAAAATATTCATCCCAGGCTAAACGATTTGTTGACATGATTTCTCCTTTCCGCTTAATCCATCAGCCCCAAGATTTCTGCTAGGTCTTGGGCTGTGATAATCCCCACCAAATCCTCTGGCGAATGTAGCTTCCCGCTCGCCTGACGACTGACTAGGACGGTTGTGCGCTACGCCCTTCAAAATGATTGATCAGCTGGTAAAGGCTTGTATCAGTTGGTAAAATAAGCACCTGAATACTATCCTCCTCGCAAGCCAAGACATCAGCCAGACTGGCTTTTTCTAATTTTTCACGGATAGAGCCCGTTTCCTTACTAGCCTTGGCCAACCAATTTGCCAGTCCCTTATCTGACACCAAACCCTGATAGGACTTTCCAGAGAAAATCGGAAACTTGGAAAAATGCTCACGCTCTACGATTTCTAAAGCCTGGGTCAACTTATCCCGACTATCAAACAGAATAGGCTTGATCCTCTGGGTCTTTTGCAGATAGGTTTCAATGGTCAGAGGTGCTTGGTACTGGGCAATAACCTTTTCCAAAACTGAAATCAACTCCTGCGAAGGCTGAGCCACTTCTTTCAATCCTGTTCGTCTTTCATGGACCATGAGATTGCGTAACTGCCGAGCTACATAGAGATTGTCCCAGTTGGCTTGGACAGGATTGACTGGGCTTAAGTCCTTGGCCTTGGCCAACATGGAACCAACGTCCGCATGTTCCCCATCCTCAACTTGACAGACCTTGCGTAAGACCTTATCCAGGTCATTAAAGAGCTCTAAAAAACGATTTTCATTCATCTTAGTCTACCATTGCTGATTTCAAATAGGCATCCACCATTCGCTCAGTCGCAACTACAGAATCCAAGTGGGTCCGCTCGTATGAATGGCTAGACTCAATCCCCGCACCAAGTAGGGCGTGCTTGACATCTGCACCTGCTCGCATAGCCGCTGAAGCATCCGAACCATAATATGGATAAATGTCTAATTTATATGGAATACCATCCCTCTCTGCCAAGGCTACCAGGTGCTGACGGAGTTCATAATGATACGGACCTGAACCATCTTTGACACAGATAGAAACTGTATACTCATCTGTCTGCTGGTCGTCTCCCATTGCTCCCATGTCCACCGCCAGATACTCAACCACCTGAGCAGGAATGCTGGAGTTAGCACCGTAGCCAATTTCTTCATTATTGGAAAAATAGAAATGAGTCGTGTAAGGCAGGGTCACTCCCTCTTCCTTATAAACCTTCAAAAGATGGAGCAAAATAGCAGCTGAAACCTTGTCGTCAAGGTGGCGACTCTTGATAAAACCTGTTTCTGTCACAATAGTCCTTGGATCAAAGGAGATAAAGTCACCGACTTCAATCCCTAAGGCCCGCGTCTGATCGGCACTGGTCACTTTTTCGTCCAAACGAATTTCCATATTGGTCTGGTTGCGCTCAGCTGTACTGGCATCTCGATAGACATGGACAGAGGTCTGATGCATCAAAATCGTACCTGTAAAGGTCTTGCCATTCTTGGCACAATGAATTAGACAGTTTTCTCCTTCAATAGAAGGGTAGCCAAATCCTCCTACCAAATCCATTTTAAGTCGGCCGTCTGGCTTAACTGCACGGACCATGGCACCTAGTGTGTCCAGATGAGCAGTCAGCATGCGGTGCTGCTGGGCATTTTCCCCAGGAACTGTCACCAAAATGCCACCCTTGGCAGTTTTGACAGCTTCATAGCCGAAACCCTCCACTTCTGCCTTGATGTAGTTCATAATATTCGTCGTATAGCCCGTTGGCGACGGTGTATTGGTTAGTTTAACGATGTAATCAAGTGTCTTCATGAAAACCTCCTTATTTTAAACTATTATAACACCTTTTTATCAGTAATCTTTCAAAGTTTAATAAATTTCTTCTTTGGAATTTAATGAGACAAAATAGAATCTATCAATTCCCTATTCTGTAAGGATTCTATCCAACTTTTAGGAATGGCTTCAAACCCATAAATGGCTCCTGCTAAAGCACCCGTGACAGCTCCAGTCGTATCCGTATCATCACCTAGATTAACTGCTAACAAAACCGCTTCAATAAAATTAGTAGAATGAAGTATGCACCACAAACTAGCTTCCAAAGTATGAACAACATAACCTGTTGATTTTATAGCTTCAATTGGTAATGAGAGCAGACAAGGAAGGCGGTCAAACGGTTTGGGATAGTCTTTATTACTGAGAAATTCATCAAGTTTTTCTCCCTTTAGTAAACTTTCCAAAAGTTCAATAAAAATAATACAGGCAAGTTTAGAAATGGGATGAGCATGGGTAATAGCTGACACCTCTGCAATTTCCCACCGACTTGTATTGAAAAAAGCAAGAGGAGCAATCCGCATTAAGGAACCATTTCCATTTGAACTAACATCTTCCAATCCTCTACCATTTATTAAGGCATGGCTAGTTGTCATACCATAGTCGAATACTTTGCCAGTTGCCGTATATTCAGCTTTGAACAGCCACTTACAAAATTGCTTACGCAGGTCCTCTATTCGAACACCATTATACGTCTTCAAAGAATCAAGGGTAGCTAATGTCATACTCGTATCATCTGACCAGGTACCTTCCGGCTGATAATAGGTTCCGTATCCAACCATTTCGCTTACCTTAAAACTCCCGCGTTCACAAAATTCAAAAGGAACTCCCAAAGCATCTCCAACAGCAATTCCATATATCACACTCTTCACCTGATAGCTATTCATAGTGCGGCCCTCCTATTATACAGTATATCATATAGATAAATTGTCTTGAATATCATTTTTTATTTACTACCTGACTTATGCTATAATGAAGACATGAAAACCTACCAGAAGATTTATTTACTGTTAAAAGAAAAAGAAGACTACATCAGCGGAGAGGATTTGGCACAGGAATTGGGTATTTCTCGGACTTCCATCTGGAAAGCCATTCGCCAGTTAGAGGCACATGGTCTGACCATTGAGGCAGCCCGCAATCGTGGTTACAAATTGGCCGAGGGGGATTTGCTTCTACCAGACTTGATTGCCGAAGAACTCCAACTACCTGTCCACATGAAAGCCGACAGTGATTCGACCCAGCTTGATGCTAAACAAGGCATCGAAGCAGGTCATGTCAGCCCAGCCCTCTACCTGGCTCCCCATCAGAACAAGGCCAAGGGCCGATTTGGGCGTCCATTTTATGCTTCCAAATCAGGCGGTATCTATATGTCCCTCCGCCTTTCTCCAAATGTCCCCTTCCTGGAATTTAAGCCCTACACCATTCTGGCCGCTGCCGCTGTGGTCAAGGCCATTCAGTCCCTCTGTGACCTAGATGTCCAAATCAAGTGGGTCAATGATATTTACCTGGGGCAGAAGAAAGTGGCTGGCATCCTGACCGAAGCCATTTCTTCCATGGAAAACCAACGGGTGACCGATGTCATCATCGGAGTTGGTATCAATGTCCATATTGATGATTTTCCCAAAGAACTCCGTCAATCAGCTGGCAATCTCTTTGACGACCAACCTCCCTTTACCCGCAACCAGTTGATTACAGCCATTTGGAAAGCATTTTTAGAAACCGATGACAAGGAACTCATTGCCCTGTACAAAGAAAAATCACTTGTTGTTGGCCAACAAGTGAGCTTTGTAGAAAATCAGGTTGAATTTAAGGGAACTGCCATCGCAATCACCGACACAGGCAATCTAGTCATCCAACTGGATAACGGCAAGGCAAAAATCATCTCCAGTGGAGAAATCAGCCTTACTTCTTGGTCTGCTTCTCCACCAAACGAATAAAGCGTGTCACCTTGTAGGCAAAGTGAAGATTGCGAAAGGCGATAAAGGCAAAAATACCTGCAAGCAAAAAATCCTTAGAAAGAATGGAAGTATTCATAAAATAAATAGCGATAATTGTCGAAAGAGACAAGAAAAGAAATTGTGACAGTTTCATAGCTAAATTATACCAAAAATTCAGTCCATCGGCTGAATTTTTTTACGCCTTCTTTCTATGTATGCTAGCTAAACAAGAAAGCACCAACTCAGTCGGTGCTTTCTTAAGGAGATTATGAAAAATATTTAGGATTGACTATAGTATACCTTAGTCAAGCACATTTCACATCAGTCCTAAGACCGATATTGCTATCAATCATTTACTATCTCAACGGTGTCTGCTAGAAAGCCAAATTCTTCTGGAACAGGGCTTTCTTCTTTTTCCTTTTCTTGCGTTTTTTGCCCCTTTGCTTTCGCCGAAAATTCAGCTCGGATGCTGACCCAATCTTCCTGAGCAATGGCTAAAATTTGTGGCGAAAAGCCTGCTGCCTTGCTGAGAATATTGCCAAACATGGTGTTTAGATTATCACGTTTCATGGTCTGTTCAGCATTGAGTGGGGATTCAAAAGCAAGGATGGCATGATTTTCATTGGCGGCTACTGGCTGGGAACCAACAAGCAAGGCACGATCTGCTCCTGACAAGCTCTCAATTATTTCACCCCAAGCATTTTGCAGGCGGGTCAAATTCTCACGCGCCTGGGCTGGATTTTCCATGGCTTCCTGCAAAATAGCATGAACCTTGCTGGTATCCAGTCGGTATTTTTTCACTGCTTGTGGCTTGCGTGAAACAGGCTTGGCAGCACTTGGCTGGCTAGAGAGTTGGCTCAATTGCTTCTGTAAGTCAGCCACCTGTTCTTGTAGTTTACTAATTTGGCTGACCAAATCCGCTGGCAGCTCTGCCATTGCCCCCGAAGGAGAACCACATTCAGCCAAACGAATAGTCATCATTTCAGCGTAAATCTTGGGTTGGGGGCTGGACTTGATGTCCGCCAAGCCCTTGGTCACCAACTCAATCATGGTAAAAATTCGATCCTGGTCCAGTGCTAGATTTTCCGTAAAACCAGCCGTCAGATGGGTATTCTCACCACCCGTCTGCACAATCAGCAAATCCCGCAGATAATGCAAGAGGTCTGTCGCAAAACGGCTCATACTCTTACCCTGGTCAAACAAGGTCTGCAAATACCCCAGTGCCGACACACTGTCCGCCTGACGCAGACTAGCTATATAGTCATCCAGAGCGCGCAGGCTAATGGAACCCGTGATTTCCTCGGCAATTTCCAAGCTAACCGTCTGGTCAGGACTGAGACTGAGAGCTTGATCGAGAATAGACAGGGCATCTCGCATCCCACCTTCTGCCCTACGTGCAATAATGGTCAAAGCCTGCTCGTCGAAAGCCAGACCTTCCTGGCTCAAAATCTGAGCCAAATGGGCCTGAATATCCGTCACTTTGATAGACTTGAACTCAAAGCGTTGCACCCTCGACAAAATGGTCGCAGGAATCTTGTGCAACTCCGTCGTGGCTAGGATAAAGACCACATTCTCAGTCGGCTCTTCCAAGGTCTTCAAGAGGGCATTAAAAGCCCCAGTTGACAGCATGTGGACCTCGTCAATGATATAAACCTTGTAGGTGGCAAGACTTGGTGCATAGGTCGATTTGTCCCGAATGTCACGGATTTCATCGACACCATTGTTTGACGCCGCATCAATCTCAATGACATCTTCCAGACTACCCTCAGTTATGGCCTGACAGATATAGCAATCGTTACAAGGCTCTCCAGCCACCTGATTGGGGCAGTTCATGGCCTTGGCAAAGATTTTAGCCGCCGAAGTCTTCCCCGTACCACGCGGACCTGAAAAAAGATAGGCATGGCTGATTTTCCCCTGCTCAATGGCCTGCTTGAGCGTGGTCGCCACCACTTCCTGCCCCACCATCTCCCCAAAGGTCTGGCTCCGGTATTTCCGATATAAAGCTTGGTACATTACCCTTTTTCTCCAAACATCGCAAAATTCCAGTCCGTTTTCTTCACAAGGAGGGCAACGAACTCTTCTAGGTATTCTTGGTCAATGGCATCATAATCAGCTACCAGTCTGGAATCCAAGTCCAGAACGCCCAGCAACTGACCGTTCTTCACCATAGGCACCACGATTTCTGACAGGGCTGTCGCATCGCAGGAAATGTAGTTATCATGCAGACGAACATCGTCTACGAGAATGGTCTGGCGCTTGGCAGCAACCTCACCGCAGACACCTTTACCTAGAGCGATATGGACACATGAAACGCCACCTTGAAAAGGCCCCAAAATCAATTCTTGACCATTATACAAGTAAAAACCTGTAAAGACAGAATTTGGTAAAGCCTGATTGAGCAGAGCAGAAGCATTTGACAGATTAGCCAGAGCGTTGGTTTCCCCATCTAACAGAGCTTCCAACTGAGCCAAAAGTAATTGGTAATTTGATTTTTTTTCTTCTTTATTCATAGGTACATTATAGCATAGAAAGATTAACTTTAATAGTTCGAAAATAGTTTGAACAAAAAGAAAAAGGCCTTCGCCTATTTCCAAATCCAATAGATAATAAGAGCATCAATCAAGACACCTACAGCCCAAGCTAATTGAAAATACTTTTTCTGGGTTTTGTGACGGAAATGTGTTCCACCTGCCCAGGCACCTAGACCACCACCCAAGTAAGCCATAAGTAATAAGTTTTTTTCAGAAATTCGATAGGCATCCTTTCTGGCCTTACCCTTATCCAGACCATAGGTCATAAACACGATAAGATTCCAAACCAGCAAGACCATACTTACTATTTGTTGAATGGACATTATCTTCTCCTTCTCTCACATTACTTTTATAACTCTAACATAATCTATCTTAGAGTACAAGAAAAAACGGCTCGGAAAGCCGAACCGTTACAAACCCCGTGTTGTAAAATGAAGTGCAACAAAAAAGACATGTTCGTCTGATATACTAGAATTCCCCAACTCAGTATAGAAAGCAGATGAACA
>NZ_JAVIHI010000062.1:0-8679 GCF_036680365.1 Streptococcus sp. SS-4456
ACCTCACAAGTCCTTTTTATTATATTATACTCCTAAATACGAAGAAAAGCCCTTAGAAAATAAATTCTAAGGACTTTGTCTTCAGTCTGAGGAGAGTAATGTAAATTACTCTCCTTTTTGGTGCAAAGTCCGTGAAAATTTGATAAGATAGGAGTATGAATTTTGAGAAAATCGAACAGGCCTACGACCTGCTATTAGAAAACGTACAGACCATCCAAAACCAGCTAGGCACCAATATTTATGATGCTATGATTGAGCAAAACGCAGCCTATCTGGCTGGCCAGCACGACACGGATTTGATTGTCCGCAACAATCAAACCTTACACGACTTGCACTTGACCAGGGAAGAATGGCGTCGTGCCTTTCAATTCCTATTGATCAAGGCCAATCAGACAGAGCCTATGCAGTACAATCATCAGTTTACACCGGATTCTATCGGCTTTATCCTATCATTCCTAGTGGATCAGTTGCTGGCTACTCAAAAGGTAACAGTCTTGGAGATTGGCTCAGGAACAGGGAACTTGGCTCAGACTATCCTAAATGCCAGCCAGAAAGACTTGGACTATCTTGGGATTGAAGTAGATGATCTCTTGATTGATTTATCAGCTAGTATGGCAGATGTTATGCAGGCAGAGATTTCTTTTGCCCAGGGCGATGCGGTACGTCCGCAGATTTTGAAGGAAAGCCAAATCATTCTTGCGGATTTGCCGATTGGCTACTATCCAGATGACCAGATTGCCAGTCGTTATCAGGTGGCTAGCCAGACAGAACATACCTACGCCCACCATTTACTGATGGAACAGTCCCTCAAGTATCTTGAAAAAGATGGGTTTGCGATTATGCTGGCTCCAAATGATCTTTTAACTAGTCCACAGAGCGATTTGTTGAAAGGTTGGTTGCAAGCAGAGGCTAATATCGTTGCCATGATTGCCCTGCCACCAAGTCTTTTTGGCAAAGCTGCCATGGCCAAGTCAATTTTTGTCTTGCAGAAGAAGACCGCTAGACCGCTAGTACCATTTGTCTATCCCTTGCAGAGTTTGCAAGAACCTGAAGCTATTCAGAAGTTCATGGTCAATTTCAAAAATTGGAAGCAAGAGAATGCAATTTAGGTGAAAATCTGTTATACTAATAAGGAAAACGCTTTTAAAGGGGAATATTATGTCAAAAACAATTGCAATTAACGCTGGTAGCTCAAGTTTAAAATGGCAGCTGTACCAAATGCCTGAAGAAACAGTCTTGGCAAAGGGCATTGTTGAGCGTATCGGTTTGAAAGATTCAATTGTCACAGTAAAATTTGGGGATCAAAAAGCTGAACAAGTCTTGGATATTGCGGACCATGTGCAAGCAGTTAAAATTTTATTGGAAGACTTGCTCAAGCACAATATCATCGCAGATTTCTCAGAAATTACAGGTGTTGGTCACCGTGTGGTAGCTGGTGGTGAAATCTTCAAGGATTCTGTTGTGATTACAGATGAAGTCTTGAAACAGATTGAAGACCTTTCTAGCCTTGCACCGCTCCACAACCCAGCCAATGCTGCAGGAATTAAGGCATTCAAGGATATCTTGCCAGAAGTAACAAGTGTGGCTGTTTTTGATACGGCCTTCCATTCAACAATGCCAGAGGTGGCTTACCGCTACCCAATCCCAAACAAGTACTATGAAGAGCACCAAGTTCGTAAGTACGGAGCGCATGGAACATCTCATTTTTATGTTTCACGCGAGGCAGCAAAAATGTTGAACAAGCCAATCGAGGAAGTGAAAGTTATCACTGCCCACATCGGAAATGGTATTTCGATTTCTGCTATTGATGGTGGTAAATCAGTGGATACTTCAATGGGATTTACACCGCTTGCAGGTCCTATGATGGGCACTCGTTCTGGTGACATTGACCCAGCCATCATCCCTTACTTGATTGAAAATGTAGCTGACTTGAAAGACGCTGCAGATGTAGTCAACGTTTTGAACAAGCAGTCTGGTATTCTTGGTATTGCGGAAGTATCGAGCGATATGCGTGAGGTCGAAGCTGGATTTGAGGCGGGCGAAGCAAAATGTACTCTTGCCTTCAATATGCTTGTCAATCGTCTGCAAAAATTCATCGGTCAATACTTTGCAGTCTTGAACGGTGCTGATGCCCTTGTCTTTACAGCAGGTATCGGTGAGAACTCTACACTTGTTCGTGAAGCGGTTGTTAACGGTTTGACTTGGTTCGGTATGGAATTGGATCCAGAGAAGAATGTTCGTGGTGCTGAAGGAGATATTTCAACTCCAGAATCTCGCGTTAAAGTCTTGGTTGTTCCAACGGATGAAGAATTGGTTATTGCTCGCGACGTAGAGCGATTGAAATAAGAAAATGTAGAGAGGTCGGTACTAGTTACTGGCCTTTTTTATAGATTTTTAGCTTTCATCAGTGCTAAAAGTTATTGGCTACTCGCTGGTGAGTGTGGTATAATGGACGAGCAAAGAAATTTGCACAGAGTAGATGGTTTGCGTTAAGTGTATGTGGATGGGATGTTGCCACATAACGAAGCGTCAGCGCGGTAAACCATTGCATCCGCTGTCGAATACACACGACAGCTCCATTTTTTGAAAAAGGAGCATTTTTTATGGAAAAGAAAATTCCAAAACTAACGGTGCAGTTGTTGACTGCTATTGCTATGACTTTGGCCTTGGTTATGGTTGTGGAGAATTATTTCTCCATTCGTCTTTCAGATACCTTGCAGGTCCAGTTTACCTTTATCCCTAATGCTATTTTAGGTGCGATTGCTGGTCCAGTTTGGGCAGCTGTCTTTGCAGCGATTTCAGACCCAGTCTTTGTCTTGTTTAGTGGACAGAGCATGCTTTTTAGTTTTATCTTGATTGAGGCGGTATCGGCTTTTATCTACGGTTGGTTTTTCTATCGAAAACCGCTAGACACCAAGAATAAGGCTGATTGGCTCTATGTTGCAGGGGTTGTTGTCTTGATTCAGGTTGTGATTTCCTTTATCATGACACCGATTGCCCTCCATTTCCATTTTGGAACACCTTGGATTGCCCTGTATAGCAGTCGTTTCATAAAAGCTATTTTTGAAATTCCATTACGCATTGTCGTGACCATGCTTGTCTTGCCAAGTTTACAAAAAATACCTGAATTGGCCAAGTTAATGGGCATTAAATAAAACAGTATCGAGCAACAGGTCATCCCCCTGTTGCTGCTTTTGTAGAGAGGGAATTATGGATTATCAAGAAATTAGGCAGTGGCTATCGAATCGCCCTGCATCAGATTTAGAAAACGGTGTTGCACGTGTCAGCTGGCTCTTGGAACGCTTGGACAATCCCCAGCTTCAAGTGCCGACTATTCACTTTGTTGGTACAAATGGCAAGGGTTCGACCTTGAATGCCTTACAGTCTATCTTACGGTCTTCGGATTACACCGTCGGCCGCTTTACTTCACCGTCTATCATTGATTTTCGAGAGCAGATTGTCTTTGAGCAAGAGATGATTTCAGAGGAGGATTTTGCGAGGATTGTGACAGACTTGCAGCCCTTGATTGAGGACTTGGACCAGACGGCTGGACTGGATGCCATCTCGGAGTTTGAGATTGTAGTAGTGGCTATGTTTGTCTACTTTGCCCACTACCAGCGTCCCGATATTCTCTTGGTGGAGGCCGGCATGGGCGGTTTGCAGGATGCGACCAATGTCCTTGCCCCATTGGCAGTAGTTTGCCCGTCCATCGGCTTGGATCATCAGATTTTTTTGGGAGAGACCCACGCTGCTATAGCCCGTCACAAGGTTGCTGTCTTACGTGAGCGGGTTCCCCTCCTCTATGCGACCGACCAGCCAGAAGTGCTGGCAGTATTTGAGGAGCAGGCTCGTCAGCTTCAGAGTCCGACCTATGCGGTAGGGTGGGAGATTCTTTTGGAAAATAGCAGAGCAGGCTTTGCAGTTTCAAGCCCTCTCGGCCGTGTGGAAGAGTTGAAAGTCTTGATGCAGGGTCGTCACCAGGAGGTCAATGCAGCCTTGGCAGTGACAACAGCTCAGCTTCTCAGCCCTGATTTTCCAAAGATTACCAAAGAAACCATTAGCCAGGGCTTGTCCCAAGCCATCTGGCCGGGCCGCTTAGAATTGATCAAGCCTACGCTCATGATTGACGGAGCCCACAATAATGAAAGTATCACCGTCCTGACACAACTCTTGGAAGAAAAATATGCGGACAGAGATATTGAAATCCTCTTTGCAGCTATCAATACCAAGCCAGTGGACCAGATGTTGTCCCAGCTTAGCCAATTTGGACCTGTTAGCGTGACGACTTTTGACGATTTCAGAGCGGTGCAGTTAAAAGATTATCCGTCAGGTTATGAACGAGTTCAGACCTATCAGGAGTGGTTGGAGCAGGCGGACTTGGACAATCCCAAAAAACTCTACCTGATTACGGGGTCGCTTTACTTTATTACCTATGTAAGAAAATACATTTTAGAAGAGCTTATATAGAAAAAAGGCTTTGCCGGGCATTCTACCTAGCAAAGTCTTTTGTTTTAATAGTTTTTAATCAAATCAACCGTTGAGCGGTCTAGTTTTTTAACGATAGCCTGCAGGAAGGCTTGAGCTTCTAAAAAGTCATCCATATTGTAGAGGGTTTGGTGAGAATGGATGTAGCGAGCGCAGACACCGATGGTTGTTGATGGAACGCCATGATTTTTCAAATGGGCTGCACCGGCATCTGTTCCACCTTTGCCACAGTAGTATTGGAATTTGACCCCTGCTTCCTCGGCAGTTGTCAGCAGGAAGTCCTTCATATTTTTTAGGAGAATGTGGCCTGGGTCATAGAAACGAAGTAGGGTACCATCCCCGATTTTTCCTTGGTCACCATAGATGTCACCTGCTGGCGAGCAATCAACAGCAAGGAAAATGTCAGGATTGAACTTGGTTGTAGAAGCATGAGCTCCACGTAGGCCAACCTCTTCTTGCACATTTGCCCCAGCAATCAACTGATTTGGCAAAGATTGACCGGATAGGCTTTCTAGTAGTTCGGTCACCATAAGGACACCGAAGCGGTTGTCCCAAGCCTTAGAAATAACATTTTTTCCGTTGGCTGTTAGAATGGTTTCATTTTTTGGAACCAGGACATCTCCCGGACGAACGCCGAACGCCCAAGCTTCCTCATAATTGGCAAAACCAGCATCGAAAATAATATCAGCAATGGCAGGCATGCCAGAAGCGTTAGCCCCACGAGAAAGATGGGGAGGCACTGAACCTGAAATGGCAGGAATGGTCCGACCGTCCTGTAACTGAAGCGTGAAGGCTTGACTTGAAACGACCAGAGGGTTCCAACCTCCCAGCTCGACAACACGGAAAGTACCGTCTGGCTTGATTTGGCTAATCATAAAGCCGACTTCATCCATATGTGCAGCCACTAGGATACGAGGAGCGTTTTCAACAGCCGTATCTCTGATACCAAAAATTCCACCCAGTCCATCTGTTTCAATGCGGTCTACATGTGGTGTGATTTTCTGGCGGATGTGATTGCGAACCTGTCCTTCAAATCCCGGTAGACTTTGTAATTCTGTAACTTCTTTAATTTTTTCAAAAAGAGTCATACTTCTTCCTCCATGATATGATTACTACTATTTTATCACGAAGAGCCAGACTTGTCTTGAAAATATAGAAAAATATGGATAGTATGGACAAGAATGATTGAAATTTGCTAGGGTATAAATGCACCTCAAAATAGAGAGGAGGTGATTGCCTTGTTGTTCGAACTTCTCACCTTGTTCGTTGCACCTATTGTATCAGGTCTTGTGTTGATACTCTTTGAGTATTGGCTCAACAATAGTGACAATAGAGTGGAATTTATGACTTAGAGTTTGTGTAAACATCTCAGCGCAGTGGTTGATTGGCTTTAACAGTCTGGGGGACTGTTAAAGGTTGGAGATGGGATTTGCAGAGCAAATCTCAGCAATTCGTGTTTCACACTCCAAATCTGACCATTACGCTTGTTGCGAACATTGTTCGCTCTATCTCCAACCTCCAAAGGTTCCCCGAACCTTTGGAGCTGTGTGTGGGTGAGACTGAAATGGTCTGGGAATAGACCGTTTTAGCTCAACAACTGAAAACAGGGACTTGTTGACGAACTCATTTTATTAAATTAGAGTTCTGTCTCGCTCCAAAAGAAAACCCTCAACGCTGGGAACGTTGGGGGCTTTTTGATTGCCGATGTATTATCGAACTTCTCACTGTACGACCATTCTATCTATTTTTTAGTATTTTGTCAAGTGGTGCGAGTTTGTCTCAGCTGTCACAAGTCCAATGGCATTTTTGGGAAAAATCTGAGGAAATATGATAAAATAGTCAACATGAAAAAGAAAAAGACAGCCTTGCTAGCAGGCTTATTGGGGGCAGGTGTGCTCACCGCTAGTGCTCAATTTTACCGTAAAATCCAAGAAGACCGTAAAAAAGCACAGGCCTTGCAGGAGGTACGTGACTTTTTCGCTGATTTAGGAGAGATTGCCACGGTCTATGTGGATGAAACGGCTTCTACGCAGACTACTCTTATCGGAGGGGTTGTGATGGAGGCAGGACAGGTATTTTTATTTGAAAATACCAAAGGTTCTATTCAGTACAGGGAGGAAGAAAGATGATTTTTCCAACAAATCTTGAAGAAGTGGCTGCCTTGATTGAAGATGGCAAGCCAACTGTTTTTCTATTTGTGACGACTTGGTGTGGAGATTGCCACTATATCAAACCGCATGTGCCAGCTATCGAAGAGGCTTTTCCAGATTTCCGTTTTGTGCAACTGGACCGTGATGACTTTATGCCTTTGGCGCAGGAATGGGCTATTTTAGGCATTCCAAGTCTGGTTGTTTTGGAAAATGGTAAGGAAATCGGTCGTTTTGTTGATAAGAATCGCAAGACCAAGGAAGAGATCATGAACTTCTTATCTGGACTGGGTAGATAAATCAGCAGAGAAGCTCTGCTATTCCCAAAAGAAAGGAAAAAACATGAAGAAATCACTAGGAAAAATCCTTCTAGCACCTGTGGTGCTGGGATTGAGTTTAAGTTTGGCACCGCTGGCACAAGCGGAAATTCAGACGGATGTTATCAATGAAAAATGGGGCAAGCCAACCCTGGTCTACGGTGGCGGTTTGTCAGATGCCCAGGCGACAGAGGTTAACAATCTATTTGGTATTTCGGATGTTAATAATGTCAGTCGTCAGGTGGTTGTTGGCACGGATATGGACCAATATTTAGGTACATCTGGAGCAGATACAGCTTCCCTCTATTCATCTGTCTTGGTGCAAAAGCAGGATGCTGGGAAAGGGGTTGTGGTGGATATTAAGACGCCACAGAACATCACCTTGATTACCGAAACACAGTATGCCAATGCGGCTATTACAGCTGGTGCGACGGATGTCTTGATTGATGTGGCAGCACCGATTAAGGTGACAGGGGAGTCTGCTTTGACAGGTGTTTACAAGGCTCTTGCGGCCAATGGTGAAACAGTTGACCCGGCTCGGACAGAGGTAGCCCAACAAGAATTAACGACTGTTAACGAAGTGGCAACAGCCCATACAGGTGACGCCAATTTTGATAGTTCAGCTTTGGACAAGGCAGTCGCAGAAATCAAGACGGCACTTGCAGACTACAAACAGTCCAACGGTCAGGTAGCTTCTGAATCGGACATCAATACTATTATCAACGATGTCTTGGCCCAAAACGGTTTGGAAAATGTCATCACAGCAGATGAAATTTCTAAGCTAGTCACATTTGCCAAAGCTTATCAGGAAACCTCTGCTATTGATTCGGCGGAAGTGGCTGCCCAGCTCAACCAGTTCAAGCAACAGGCGGAGCAACAAATTTCAGAAGCCTATAAGAATCTACAAGATTCAGGGATTTTAGAAAAAATCGGTGCCTTCTTTGAAAATCTATGGAAAGGCTTGACCGGTCTATTTGCATAAAGGAGAAATGAAAAAGAAATGATTTTTACATATAATAAAGAACAGGTCGGCGATGTCCTCATGGTCATCGTTGCAGAAGACAAGGGACAAGCTGTCCAGTTTGAACGCAAGGGCAAGGTAGCACGTGTCTTCTTAGCAGAAACGGGTCAAACAGTCGCTTGGAATATCTTTGAAGCATCAAGTTTGGTTGAGCTTGCTGGAAATGGTCAAGTTTTCTTGACAGATGAGCAGGTTGCGACCTTGAATGCCGAATTGGCTAAGGAAGGCTTTGCTGAGAGCTTGGTCAACGACAATAGTCCGAAGTTCGTTGTCGGTCAGATTGTGGAACTGGTTCCGCATCCAGACAGCGACCGCCTCAATATCTGTCAGGTCAATGTCGGTGACAAAACTGTTCAAATCGTAGCAGGTGCACCAAATGCTGCCCAAGGATTGAAAACTATTGTGGCTCTTCCGGGGGCAATGATGCCGAGCGGTAGCCTGATTTTCCCAGGAAAATTGCGCGGTGAAGATAGCTTTGGTATGATGTGCAGTCCGCGTGAATTGGCTCTACCAAACGCACCACAAGTCCGTGGTATTATCGAATTAGACGACTCCGCAGTGGTCGGAGAGGTCTTTGATCCAGCAAAACACTGGAAGGGATAGAAAAAAGAGTTGTTTCTTTTTGAAACGACTCTTTTTTTATATAGAAATACAAGTTTTCCCTTGACAAATATGGTTGGGGGGGGGGGGTAAAAAAAAAGGGTATAGT
>NZ_JAVIHI010000063.1:0-6593 GCF_036680365.1 Streptococcus sp. SS-4456
CCTTAGCAGCATTCTCCATATCCCCAAAGACTGTAGAGAATTGGGCATTGCTGGCTTGAAGTTGAGCTGCCGCAGACATGGACTCTGTTCCGACTTCGAAGATTTTCTGAGAGATGTCTGCTAGCTTCTCACTGGTCGCTTGAAGTGCCTCAGCCCGAATGGTGTCAGACATGGCTTTCATGCCATCCTGAGCACCATCAGCAGAGGATTTGGTCTCATCCATCTCATTGTTCAGGTTATTGAGTGCGGTCTTTGCTTGGTTCAACTCAGCTTCCATCTTATTCGCTTCAATGGAATTCTCACCATATTCACTCTTTGTCAGGGCTAGTTGCTTTTCGAGATTGGAAATTTGTTTAGAAACAATTTCTGACTGTGCTCCAATCTTTTGTTGGGCTATGGCATTGCGTTCTGCTTCGGAACTATTGGATGACAAAGCACTTTCTTGTAACTCAAATTGAGACGTGACCTTGTTCATCTCACTTGCTAGCTGCCCCTGCTCCACTTGGAGTTTATCTAATTGGTGAGCCGCTGAACTACTAGCTCGACCGTGATTCTCAAGTGTTGATGATACATCAGCTAACTTAGTTTCATAGGACGTTAACAGCCTTTGAGTAGTTTCCACCTCACGTTGAAAGGCACGGTACTGGTCTGCCCCAATATCCCCAGCCTTAAATTGAGCTTCCACCTGTGATTGGGCTTGACGGAGCGTTGACAATTTTTCTTTGGTTGTCTCGACTTGTTTTGCCAAGACTTCCTGCTTTTGCGTCAGAAGAGTGACATTGCCAGTATCAAACTTGAGAGCCTTATCAATCTGTCTTAGTTCTTTGGTAGCTTCAGATGCTTGTTTGTTTACACCCTTAAGTGCATCTTGTAAGGGTTGGGTATCGCCACCAATTTCAATCGTAATTCCCTTGATGTTTCCAGCCATAGACCCTCCTTTCTACCATCAGAAATTATCAAAATCAGCTTGAGTTGCCCGGCGTGTTTGAGAAATTTCTCGAGTACGCATCTCCACATAGTCCGTTTGGTAGTCAAGTGCCATCCCAATAGAGATATGTTTTAAATCGTCAATGGTCAGACCAGTCTCCTTACAACAGGAGAAATAACTCTCTACTGTGAAGATTTCTTCACTCGCTGTTTCTGTTTCATCTGCTTTTTTCTGGTTGACATCCCTTGGTTCAACATATTCATCAAGACAGGGGCTACATCCTGCACTGGAAATTCTTCCATCTCCATATAAAAATCCACAAATGGTTTCACTCGTGGATTGGCTGACTTCGCAAAGACCCAAAAGATTCGATGGAAAAATGTCATATCGAAATCAGACAGAATAGAAACATCAATATGATGTGCCTGTAATTCCTCTCCATCTTCTAACTGGTCAAGTTTTGCCAAGATTGCTTGACTATTGACCATCGAGAATAAATCTTGAAAATAGTCCTTACCAAACTGCTCTTTATAAGCGATTGGGGTATAGGCATTGGTTGCTAACTCGTAGGTCGTGCCTGCTATGGTAATACTTTCTCTCATTGCCTTCTCCCTTACCTACGAGGTTCAAAAACTGCCTTGAACCAGTTTTCACGAATCTCATCGCTCGTTTCCTCCGTTGTACGTCTACGTACAACCTTATCAAGTGGGCGAGGGCTGGCAGTAAAGGTCAACTCTACCTCATTGATATCTGAACCAGACTTGGTTTTTGAACCAACAGTCGGACGAGATGCGTAACAATAATACAAAACGTGTAATGTTTCTTTTTTATCCCCTTCGAAACGGAACATCAACGCAAAATTTTTCTTTTCGCTGTTTGCGATTTCTGAAATGGTATTTGTCGTCGCATCCAACTGCTCTCCGAGGACTCGAGTCAAAAATTCCTGCGTTAGAAGAGCAACTTTTAGTGTTCCTTCGTAACCATCGTTTGACTCCGTTGTATAAAAATTGATATTGTCTGCCTTATAAGAACCCTTGTCTCCTGTTGGTTCAAGGGTTAATTCTGCAGCACCACGAAGTCGTTCTACATTGCCGTATGTCAATGTACCATCAGAACCTTCGCTTGTAACTTCTGCCCAATGGACATCTTGTAGTCCAAAGGTGACCTTATTCTTTTCAGCCATATTATCCTCCATGTAATGTGATGTAATAGGTTATTTGGTAGAGTTTCTCAGATGAGATATAGGTCTCTACTTTTTCAAAATAAATAAGGTGGCTGTCAAATAATGACTCCACCTTTTGTTCAGCTGCTAAATCTTTCTTTATGGTATAGAGTTCCAACTGCAGATTATTTTGCTTATGATAAGTCCAATTGTCTGCACCATGATTATCTGAATCAGTGACCAAATAAACCATATACGGTGGTCTTGGACGACTCCCTTCTTCAAAATGATGGTAGGCGAGTGGGAGCTGTAATTCTTTGAGAATGGAGTACATTTCGCTCAGTAACATGTCATATCACACTCGCTTTCTTAGCTTTTCTTCTAAGGATTGTATTGCTTGTTTCTCAACAGGTGCGATATGCTTAATTCCCTCAACTCGCCCACCAGAGCTTTTGGCATGACCATTTTCTAACAGATGCGTCAGGCCTGGCGTTCGATTATGAATAGTCTTGGTTAGACCTGTACTGGTATCAATCGTTGCTTTACTCTTCCACCCTTTGGCATAGGAACCACTCTTCCTAGGTGACGTTGCTTTCAAGGTTACGATGGATTCCTCGGTGACTTCCTCTACAACTTCACGCATCACCTCTGTTGTATCCTCTACAAATTCCGCCAGCTCATTTGCGATGGCAGTTTCTAGTGCATCTAGTTCAATTCTAGTCATAACTCTCCTCCCTAATGGCGACGATGTAAATCAGTTGACGTGGCACTGTATCTCCATCAATAGACTCAATCTCATAGGTTTGACCACGAAATTGAATGTGAGTCATTAAGGAATGAAGTCCAAGAATTGCCTTTTCATACCTGAGGGTGAACTGGACTTTCTCTTGTTCCAGTTTCGTCACACTCCCATCCCTTTCGGTCAAGGTGAGAGGACGACAAGAGCACCACCGGTCAAATAAAGGTATCCATGTCGAAGTTTCATTGCCAATCTCATCTTGAACAATCTGTCGAATCTGAAATGACAAGCGTTCCCTCAACGGTGCAATCTTCATCAGAACACATCCTTTCGTTCGGCCAACAACAAATGATAGAGAGTCTCTTTCAACTCCTTATGATCGGCATCTTCTCTGTGTTCATAAAGATAGGCAACCCCATATAGGATTGCCGTCTTTAGAACATCTGAATAAATTGATTGTCGCAAAATATCTTCGCAGAGCTGTTGACTGGTTTCAAGCAACTGCTCAATCAGCCCATCCTCATCCCCGTGTTCCACTTTAAGATACTGTTTTGCTTCTGCTAAACTAACCATGACTACTTAGCCTTTACTGTTAGTGTCTTCACGGCTTCAGGTAGGACTAACTTGCCATCAACACGTTGTGAAGCAAGAAAACCAATCTGTCCATTATTGGCATAGAGTTCGTTCAGACGTTTGAAGGTACGTCCCTGACGGTCCGCAATCCAATAATATGAGAAATCACCAAATGCAATGGCCTTGTTTCCTGCATCAGGAAGTGGGGCAAAGGTTGATGTATAGTATGGACGATTTAGAATCAAATCTGGTTGTCCAGCTTGAGTGGATGGCTGCCAGATATAGTTGCCATTATTATCCTTGAGTTTACGGATAGCTTTGACAGTCGTATCATGTAAAATCCAAACTGCATTCTTACGATAGGGTGCTGGTAGAGAATGATACAATTCAATCATATCGTCAAAGGTAATATCCTTTGTAGCAGTCGTTGGACCTGTTACTTCTGCCTGAGTAAAGATACCTGTCGGTTTCTTAGAACCATCACCAATCAAGAATGCTTTTTCTTCTTCCGTTCCAATACGACGAGCAAATTCAGCTGTCATATAGGATTCAAGGTCAAAGACTGAATCGTTTAGCAACTCTTCTGAAATACGAATGGCAGTACCAATCTTATGAGAGTCTAGTGTCACCTGACCAAAGGTTTCTTCCGTTTCAGGATAAAGACCATTTTCATCCATCCATGAGGCTGAACCATGTCCTGTCACAACAGGAATCTTACGTTCACCACTAGATGTTTTGATAACAGTCGCAAGGCTACGGAAGAAATTCTCTTCTTGTAATCCTTGAACTAGTTTCTTCTCATACTCATCAGGAACCAGATGACCACCTTCGGTATCTTCCCCAACTCGAAGGATATCCTTGACATCAAAGAAGTGACGCTTACGTACACTTGTCCAAAATGTCTTGGCATAGCTATCTGAAGCCACACCTCTCTTTTCCTCTTCTGTAGTCTTGTCATTCAGAACTGTAGTGGGCTGCCCAATTAGAGCCTGTGAGGCTGGTTGAGCAAGTTCAAGGTCAATCTTTTCTTGTCGCTCCAACCGAGCAATTTCTTGATTATAGAGGTTGATTTTTGCTTCCATATCATCATAGCGTTTGGAATCTTCCTCAGATACAAGTCCATCTTCTGTTCGAACAGAATCAAGGAAGGTTTTTGCTTGTTGCCAAGCTTGGTTACGTTTTTCTTTCAATTCAAGTAATTTAGACATCAGTTCATTTTCCTTTCGTTATTTGAGCAAATTCAATCGTTTTTCCAACTGATTGATCGGGATTGTTTTCTTTGGTTGTTGGACTTCAAGCTTCGCCTGCATTTTGACAAGTAAATCTTGCTGGGCAGCAGTTCGACTGAAAGAATAACTCTCAATATCAGTTCCATGTTCCCCTTGTTTGTCAAAGAGAATCTTGTCCGCAAAGCCCAGTTCAACAGCCTTTTTGGCATTGAACCAAGACTCTGAGTCCATGAGGTGTGATAGCTTGGTTCTTGAAAGTCCTGTTCTTAATTCATAGGCATTGATGATGGATTCCTTGATTTCGCCCAACATTTCAATGACCTTCTGCATATCCTTGACTTCACCTTGTGCCAAAGTCCAAGGGTTGTGAATCATCATCATGGCAACAGGACTCATGGAGACTGTTGTACCTGCCATGGCAATGACACTAGCAGCACTTGCGGCTAAGCCATCAATCACTACATGGACATCACCTTTGTAATCCATCAGCATGTTATAGATTTGAGCCGCCGCAAAAACATCACCCCCTGGACTATTAATCCAGAGGGTGATGTCTCCACTTCCTGCATGTAAATCATTTTTAAATACTTGTGGCGTGACTTCATCGCCAAACCACGTCTCATCAGCAATCTGTCCTTCTATACGAAGTGTTCGACCACTATCATCTTCTGTAAAATTCCAAAACTTATGCATCCATATCCTCCTCATATTGAGTTTCTTGTTCTAACGGTGCTTGTTTCATAAAACCACCTGCATCCTTCAGTTTCGTCATGTTTCCATTTATCAAGTAGAGATTACCTCCTTCCTCATCTGAAAGGAGATTCAAGTCCTCAAGTTCACGTATATCATTTGTCGACAGCCAGCCATTTTGTCTCCCAATCGCATAGCCGTTCATTCGACTTTGATAGTCTCCACGAAGAAGACCATCTACATTGAACTTCACAAAGTAGGTTTTCTTTTCTTCAGGTAAAAAAAGAGACCTCTTGAAAGCCTGTTCGAGACGAACTACCCAAGGGTCTAAGGTATATTTAACAAATTCTAGAGATTGTTGCTCAATGTTTGAAAATGAAGATTTCTCCAAGTCACCAACCATATGAGGTGGAATGCGGTAGAGTCTTGCAATTTCATTGATTTGAAATTTTCTTGTCTGAAGAAACTGAGCTTCTTCAGGTGGAATGCCTACTTGAGTGTATTTCATCCCTTCCTCAAGTACTGCCACCTTATGTGCATTGGTTACCCCATTATAGACTGCATTCCATGAATCTCTCACTCGTTTTGGATCTTTGAGAATACCTGGGTGTTCCAAAACGCCACCTGGATTTGCACCATTTTTAAAGAATGATGCCCCGTAGTTTTCCGTAGCCAAGGTCATACCGATAGCATTTTTGGCAAGGGCAATTGGAGAATAACCAATCAAGCCATCAAAACCCAGACCAGGAACGTGGAGAACATCTTCTGCTCTCAAGATAGCATCACCCTTTTCCTTAAAGTTAGGATTTTCTTCTGACTGACGCTTGTATTTGTAATAGAGCTTTCCGCTTTCGTCCCGATGAACAGACATCTTATCTGGTAAGAGTGGGTAAAGACTGATTACCTGTCCACTCCTATCTCGGATAATCTGGACATAGGCATTGCCCCATATCAGAAGATGGGTCATCAAGGTTTCTCTAAAGACAAAGGATGACATCTCAGGGTTAGGTTCATCATGCAAAAGAAAATAAAGGGGATGTTCCACCTTCTTCTCCTTTCCAGTTGCCGTTCTCTCATATACATGAATGGGTAATGAAGCAACTGCTTCAGCTAAGATACGGACACAAGCATACACAGCTGTCGTCTGCATAGCTTTAAACTCATCCACATTCTCCCCACTGGTCGTTCGTCCAAACAGATATGAGAAGTCCTGACCTTCATAACTATTTCGTGGTTTATCTCTAGCACGCTTACGTCCCAGTAAATCTAGTA
>NZ_JAVIHI010000064.1:0-6472 GCF_036680365.1 Streptococcus sp. SS-4456
GATGGGGTGGTTTCAGCATTAAAACAGCCATTTTTCTCTAAAAACAGTAAAAAAGACAAACACCAAAACGATGTTTGTCTGCAATCTGAACCCAGCCGCCTGGCTGGGTTTTAAACTTGTTCTAAAAAGGCAATCAGGGTCTGAGCTGAACGCTCTCCTGCTTGAATGATAAATTCATCAAAGGTGATATTGGCATCTCCCTGAGCTGTGTCACTCATAGCACGGATAACTAAGAAAGGCTTGCCTGTATTGACAGCTGCTTGAGCGATAGCTGCTCCTTCCATCTCTACAGCAAGAACTTCTGGGAAATGTTCTTTTATGCTAGCTATCTTATCTTGACCTGCAATAAAACTGTCACCGGTCACAATCAGACCCTGATGACTGGTTATTTCCTGCTCTGCCAAAACGCCTGTTAACTGTTTTAAAAGAACTTGGTCAGCTGGATAATACAATTCCTGCCCTGCCATTTGCCCATAGGCATAGCCAAAAGCCGTCACATCGACATCGTGGTAGGCCAAGTGAGTGGCTACCACCACATCTCCGATAGCAATCCCGTCTGCTACTGCCCCTGCTGAGCCCGTATTGACGATTGCATCCACTTCAAAGCGGTCTGCCAAGATGGCCACAGACATGGCTGACATGACCTTGCCAATGCCTGATTGGACGAGAACCACTTCATGCTGACCAATTCGGCCTTGGTAATAAGTCCGTCCCAAGACAGTTACTTCTACTTTTTCCTGGAGATGCTCGACCAAAATCTTCAGTTCCTGGGGCATGGCTGCGATAATTCCAAATTTCATGATTTCTCCTTAAATGAACAAGACAGCAATGATAAAGACAATCAGTAAAAGGATGACCCAAAAGAGAATTTTATTGACTTTTCCCCGAAATTCTTCCCGTTTGATGGTTTCAATTCTCCGACTTTTGACTACCGAGGGTTTGACGGGAATGCGGATGGTCTGTCCTTCCTCGTAGCCTTGGTAGTCTTCATCTAAAATAGGGTCAAAAATCTTTTCATCCATGGATACAGTTTGCTTGGGACTAAAATGTCCAAAGCGTTCATCTGTATCAGCCTCCTGCATTTTTTTCACTCGTTTTAGTATGTCATCCGTTAACAAGGGCTTGCCCACTGTCGTCTCCTACTTTCTCATGAGTTGTAAATATTGAACCGCCATAATAGTCTTGGCATCACAAATATCTCCACTTGCGACCAAGTCCAAGGCTTCTTCTAGGGTTACATAAGACAGTTCAATGACCTCGTCCTCATCCATGGGACGAGGGTTTTCCACTTTAACCAAGTTATCAGCTAAATAGAGGCGAATACGCTCATTACAAAAACCGATAGCTGAGTAAAAATCCGCCAACAAGGTCAATTTGTCACTGGTATAGCCGGTTTCCTCTTCCAATTCACGCAAGGCTGCATCTTCCAGCGTATCCTCTTCGCCTAGTTCCAACTTACCTGCTGGAATTTCATAGATAGCCCGTTCGATAGCCTTTCGGTATTGTTTGACCAAAATCATCTTACCTTCTGGAGTAACTGCTAAAACGCAGACCGCTCCCTTGTGGAAAATCAGTTCACGCTTACCAGTCCCACCATTTGGCAAAGCCACATCGTCAACAACGACATCAAAGATATGACCCTTGAAAATCTCAGTACGGTTGATGGTTTTTTCTTCAAAATTCATAATAGTACCTATTTTTGGCTTGGGTGGAAGGGGAAGCGGGTCGCATAGCCTTCCTTGTTTTCCTGACGACCACGTCCAATCCCGATGGCATCTTTTGGAATGTCTTTGGTAATGGCAGAGCCAGCAGCAAGCAGGGCATTGTCACCGATAGTTACCGGAGCGATGATGGTTGTGTTTGAACCGATAAAGGCATTGTCGCCTACAGTGGTCTTAAATTTATTCTTACCATCGTAGTTGACCGTAATGGTACCTGCACCAACGTTGACATTACTGCCGATTGACGCATTGCCTAAATAAGTCAAGTGACCTGATTTGGTTCCCTCACCAAGTGTAGAAGCCTTAACTTCTACAAAGTTTCCAACATGGACATCTTTTTTCAGAAGACTATCTGGACGGATATGAGCATAAGGCCCCACTGTCACTCCCTCTTCAATAATGGATTCTTCAATGTCTGAGTTGCTGATGACAACATCTGCTGCGATTTTAGAATCACGTACTCGGGTTCCGTTTGTCAAGACAGTTCGCTCACCGATGACCGTTTGACCTTTCAAGACAACGTTGGCTTCGATAACTGCTTCTGCTCCGATTTCTACATCAATGTCGATATAGGTTGCTTCTGGATTGACAAAGGTGACGCCGTTAATCATGTGTTTCTCATTGATCCGCTTGCGCATGACTGCCTCTGCAGTCGCAAGAGCTACACGGTCGTTAACACCCAGGCTTTCATCAAAGTCTTTGAGGACATAGGCCCCAACTTTTTCGCCAGCCTGACGGAAAATGGAAATAACATCCGTCAAATAGTATTCACCTTGGGCATTGTCCGTGTTAATGTCCTTAAGGGCTTCAAACAAACGCTTATTGTCGAAGAGATAGGTTCCTGTGTTGATTTCCTTGACTTGTTGCTCGAAATCGCTGGCATCTTTTTGCTCGACAATCTTCAAGACCTCGCCGTCAGCGTTGCGGATAATCCGACCGTAACCGAATGGATTGTCTGCTTGGGCTGTCAAGATGGTCGCAACGTTTTTGTGACTGATATGGAAGTTAATCAAGTTTTTCAGGCTATCACCTGTAATCAGCGGTGTATCACCTGCAATAACAAGGGTTTGTCCTTCCAGACCTGCCAAAGCTGGCTCTGCCATCATGACCGCATGCCCTGTTCCCAACTGTTCTGACTGGAGGGCAAATTCTGACTGATCTTCTAAAACAGTCTGTACCAATTCTGCCTTGTGACCAACAATGGTCACTGTTTTGGCAGGCTCCATGGCATCCACGGCACGCTTCACATGCTCCAACATGGTAATTCCTGCCACCTTATGTAAGACCTTTGGTAAGTCAGACTTCATGCGAGTTCCCTTACCCGCTGCTAGGATAATTGCATAGTTATTGCTCATAAGTATCTCTCTTTTCATTTGTATATGACCCTATTATAGCAAATTTTAACTTTTTTGGAAAATGGCAGAAGTGTGCCAAGTTTTATGTCAAGCAAAAAGGAGCCTAAGCTCCTTAGATCGTTAAATGAATGCCTCGTAGGCCGTCCTCTCTAGCTTGTTCTGTCAGGGCTTTTAGTTCTTCCCAGACAGGACTTTCTTGGGCTGTAAAACGGAGATTGGTTCCTGGCAAGCTGGCATTGGAAATGGTCTGCACAAAGCCTGACAAACTGGTCTCAAGTGCCAATCCTTCCTTACTAACCACATCTTCCTTAGTCACAAGCAAGGCTGACTGCATTTTCTCCGTCAGTTCTTTGCCGATTGTTTCCTCTTTTCCAGCAAGAATGGGAGAAAGTTGGTCCAACAAATCAATAACACGCTGTTTATCCATAGGATCCTCCTTGGTTTTGTTTTTATATTATTATATTACAAAAACAAGGTGCAAACAAGAAAAAACTTACATTTTAGGGTAAACCAATTCAAATTCTTCGCAGACAACCAGCATGTCTTCTGAGAAGGTCAGACCTGCTTCTGCCAGCCAAATAGTGAAGAGTTCCTCATGGACCTGCCGCCAGTGGACCAGACTTTTCTCTTTTATGACAGACAAATCGCCTTCCTGACGGAACTCGCCCTCCTTATAGGCATGTTCTTCCGTCACTTGGGAAAAGGGCGTCACATAGACCTTGATGGTCTGGATAATGCACACAGCCTGACCTTGTCCGTCCAAAATGATGTCATAGCCGCCAGCTGTTGGGATTTCTTCTCCCTCCACTGCGTAGAGGGCATGGGCAGAGCTGGTCGAGGTTTTTATACCTCTTGCTACTAAATCAGCCAGGCGATCAGCTTCCGCCCCAAAGGCCCAGGCCTCTGGCTCAGGACCTGCTTGGGGATTGATGGCAAGAAATTCTTGCCAAAGTTGTGTAGGGGTCATAGGGGGTCCTTTCTAGAGATTTGCCAATTCTTTGCTTGATCAAGTACAGCCTCAAATCCATAAGGGATTTGATTTAGAAGTGTTTCGGTTATCCCAAACTGAAGTATCTCAACTAAAGCAATTAATTGAACATCTGCAATGTCATGAATATCTCCACAAAGAAATTGCCACATCCCATCTTCCAAGTCGTGACTGATATAGGTTATCGGTTTATTCTCTTCACTTATGTGTTTACAGATTACTACTGCTACATGAGGATTATCATCAAAGATCAACATCACTTTCCTCCCTACTTCAAACTCCAGCCGCCGTCGATGGTGATGATCTGGCCTTGCATGGAGGCGAGTTTGCCGCTGGCCAGCATGAAGGTCAGCTCTGCTATTTCGCTGGGCTGGGTCCAGCGTCCGATAGGTGTCTGGTCTGCCACCCAGTCCGCCAGACCACCAGGCTCAAAGTCCTTCTGGGTCATGCCTGTCTGAACGGCACCTGGGGCGATACCGAAGACCTGAACCTTGTCCTTGGCATAGTCCAGGGCCAGCTGCTTGGTGAAGCCTGCCAAAGCGTGCTTGGAGGCAGTATAGGCGGAACCTCCTCCACCTGCTAGACTGGAGGCAATGGAACACATATTGATAATGATGCCCGACTGTCTGTCCACCATTTGTTGCAGATAGGGGCGAGTTAGTCTGGTCACCGCGAAAAAATTGATCGCGAATACCTGAGCTAATTCATCCTCCTTGATATCCAGATGGGGACGGTAATCGTCTAGAATACCTGCGGTGTTACAGAGGAGGTCGACTGTCTGGCACCATGAATAGACTGGGCTTAAATCGCCTGTCAGGTCCAGCTGTAGAAAGTGGAAATCGCCTGCCAAATCAGGCTTGCTGGCCTGATCAATCCCGTACACACGCCAGCCATTTTCCAAAAATATCTCCGCCTGTGCTAGACCAATGCCGCTGGAAACGCCGGTAATGAGGGCTGTCTTAGTCATGGACTTCTACCCAGTCGGTGGCAAGGACGTCGCAAGGGGTCGGGCTCCACATGGAGAAGCCCTCGCCCTCGCCGGTCACGTTGATGAGGAAATAGGGCGTCGCCTCCAGCTTTTGCCCGTGGACCTCAATGGTGTCAAAGAGCTGGACGTAGTTCTCCGCCCCACCCCAGCCTGTGCGAACGTACTTTTTCTTGGCCTTCAAGCCTGGTAAAATCTCTTCAAATGTCATGGTTTACTCCTTTGTTGTCTATAAACGTTGATTTAATAAGGTTTCTAGTACCTTGGAATGAGTTGATTTTGTAATTTGTTCACCTTTTTGTTCACCCTAAAGGCTATTCATGGCTTTTTCGTAATATGAAACCGCCTCTTTTTCTTTGTCTTTGGATAGGTGACTATATATATCCATGGTCATAGCTAGGGTGGCATGACCTAATCGATATTGTAATTCTTTATAACTAATGCCAGCGTTCAACAGTAAACTAGCGTGAGTATGGCGGAAAGCGTGGAAAGTAAAGCGAGGGCATCCGCACTCTTTCAACCGTCTATCTAGTGCCTCTTGTCTTGTTGCCATATTTTGATATTCCTTTGTAGGAATTGCAAAGACCACAGGCGAAGCAGGCGCACCAACTTCAAGATATAGTTGTCTTTGTCTATTCTTGAATAATCGTAAAAGGTTGGACGTCTTTTGGTCAATACTGATCACCCTGATACCTGCCTTACTCTTTGGAGTACCGACAATTTTCAGGAGCCTACTGTAATTCTTAGTAATGCTGATAGTCCTTTCCTCTAGGTCAATATCTGACCACTCCAAGGCTACCACTTCCCCAAATCGGCAACCAGTGGCCAGTAACAAGCTATACAGAACATAATCAAAGAAATAGCTAAAATTCTTATTGGCTAACTGCTCCATGTAAGCCATAAAGGTTTTTAAGTGTTCGGGTGCTATGAATTTAATTGCCTTATTTTCAGGTTTGGGCACTTTTGGCAGTATCACATCCCTAGCTGGATTGAATGGCAAGAGCTGGAGCGATACGCCATACTGTAAGACACGCCTATTCATCGAGTGAACCACAGCGTAATGAACATAGTGGCCAGATAATTCATTGATAAACCGTTGAATATAGTGAACTGTCAGCTTTTCGGGTTTTACGGCTCCAAAGGTTGGCATAAGATGATTATGCAGCATTCTCTTTGTTGCTATGTAGGTTTGAGGCTTTACAGTCAGCTTATAACTTTCTAACCACAGTTCAGCCAATTCCTGATAGGTTTTTATCTCCACTTCTTTCTTGACCGTTGACCCGTTTCGAATAAACTCCATAGGCGCTTGCTTTGCTTTCTGTTTGACTTCTGTTTTCTACCATTTGTCAAGTCTATCAAGGTATTTGATGAAAAATATGTTGAGTTCAATAGTCAAAATAAGGAAATTGTTTTCTTTTGGACT
>NZ_JAVIHI010000065.1:0-5454 GCF_036680365.1 Streptococcus sp. SS-4456
TTAATGGCTGATTCAACTTGCGTACTCGTTAGTCGTTGTTCAATTTGCCCAGCCTGTGTACGTATAGTGGATTCTGCACTTGCTACTCGACTAGTCAAGCTATTAAAATCAGTCTTTGCGACTTTCTGTGAGATGGCATTATTGGCAATAGTCAGCTCAGACTTGGTCTGACTAATCATTGTCGCATTGCTAGTTGCTTTTGAAAGGGCGGTTTCTGCCGTAGATTTCACACCGTCCACAAAGGTCTTGTCAGCTTTAAGTAAAATGGACTGGAACGTTTGATTAATACTTGTCGTATGATTCTCAACTGTACTCTTGAGATTTTCATAGTCCATTTTTGAAACTTTACTAGCCACATCACCCAACAATTGCCTGATTTGGGTCTCAGCATAAATCATTTTATTCTCAGTATGAGTAACCTTTGTAGACAGTTGAGTTTGTCCCTCAGCTGTCTGAGTAATTAGGGTTCTGGTTTGGCTAAGATCTGTGATTAAGTCCTCAGGAGCAGGTGACCAGTCTGTAGGCATAGAAGAAAGTTCAAACTTTGGTCTTCCAGCTAAGGCATTTCCTCTGACTTGCACAAAAAGATTCAGCTTTGCTACACTAACAACAGATACACCATCTGGAATACGAACCGTTCGGTATATCCGCTCGCGAGGTTGGGTTGCTGAAACAACTTTATAGCAGTTTAGATAGAGAGGATTGCCATTGGATAAAGTCAAGCGTAGCTCGCATCCTATCCTAGACTGTCCTCTTTCATCAGGCGACAGATTTTCTCCCTTGATATCAACGCTGATCGTCACAAACTTCCCTGCCTGAGCATAGTCGATAAAGTCCGAAGCACTATCCAGAAACTTACTCCCAGATGTAATATAAGTATCACTTTTTAGTATGTAATTTCGACCACCAAAATCAACTGGAATCTTAGCTATGGTCTCTCGAATCTCAGTCGTTATCCGATTCCCCAATTGCGTAATAGACGACTCGGCAGTTTCGATTCTCTGTTTTGCTTGGTTAAAATCACTGGTTTTTACACGCTGGGAAATTTGGTCTGCTTGTACTTGAATCATGGATTCTGCACCGGATACTCGACCAGTTAGACTATCCACCAGTTGCTTACTCGCAAGAAGTTTTATATCCTCCTTGGTTTGTGACAGATTGGTACTTACTGTAGCCAACTGTCCCCCTAATAGTGATTTTGCTACATCAACCAATCGACTGGCTTCAGAGATAGCTTGTGATTTAGCTGTCGCAATCTTTCTCTCTGTCTGACTACGCTCCGTTGAAGTCAATCGGTTAGCTTCATTAATGGCATCAAGCTTGGCTTGTTCTGCCCTCCTGAGGGCTTCAGTCGCCCCAGTTTGAGCCTGTTCTGCTTTTTGTTTGGCTTCTGTAGCTAGGTTGGTGTTAACCCCGGCCTTCGCCAATAAATCACGAGTTGTGCGTTGCTGCTCCTCTTCCTGTTGTCGCATCTGTTGGTGAATTGTAGAAAGTTCACTATCAATGCTAGCCTTTAATCGATCCGCATAGACCTCCCCATGACTTTGAGCCTGTTCGATAGCGTTATCAATGGCTACTTGACGTTTCTCAAATTCCGCATCAAAGGCTCTGTTGGCATTCTCAATGGCAATTTCAACGGCAACATCCTCACTCCGCTTATTCCCATCAAGTAGATTATTTGCTAGTGTAGTTAAGCTTCCACTAGTTTTACCTGTACCAATACTTGCCTTATCATCAAAAGTGATAGAGCGGTAATTCTTAGTTAAAGGATCATAATCATAAGCGATGGCTTTCTTCCTCACATCAATTCCGTGTAGCTTGCTTTTTAAAGTTACGGTATCGCCTAGATGAACCATTTGACCATCTAACTCAAATGCCTCAATGATAATGGCATCTTTTGGCTTATCAATTCCCTCTAAGCGAAACTTGCTACTAGCCCACTCTATTAACTCTTGACGAGACCTGAGGTTATTATTGGTATAGGTCACTTCATTGATGAATGGATAGGAGTTTATCAGTGGACTGTCTACTGTGACTTGAAGTACAGTTTCCCTATCCTGCCCCTCTTGTTTAAAACTTGAAGTGGCATGAATGCGAGTGATAATCTGTGAACTTTCTTTTGTTCTCTGATACTTTTTCAAATTGTAGTGAGTAGAAATGACCACCCCACGGTCTTGTCCTCGCTCAACCTTTATAGTTAGGGCAAGATTATCACGAACCAGTTCCCCCTCCCAAGTTCCAATAATAGAATGTTTGCCATCCAACAAGCTGGAGTAAAGCGTCTGTTCCTTGTCCGTTGTATAGGTTCTGTTCTTGACAATGTCGCTGGTAAAAGAAAAATCTCCCAATGGAGACTTGCTTGCCATGACCATGCTTGATAGTGCTGTTGCACAGGGTACCTGTTCACACCTAAATGGCGATACTAACCTCGTCATGATGTCATCTGAAATGTGATAGGCCACAACTTCAAGACTGGTGTCTCCTTCGATGACTTTCTTTATCCGAAACAACTGATGTCCCAATACTGGAACTGGGCTACGAACGAGGTAGTCCTCTTTTAACTCTCGAAATAGTCCGCTGTCTGTTATCGGATAGGTAAAGTTCAGGACAAAATCCCCATTCAAGGTTTCCTTGACACTTGCCTTAATGGTTTCTGGGAGTGGTTTTCCATGCCATTTTGCTGTTCGAACAGTTTTGTCTAATAATGATAGCACTATGCCCACCCCCAATTCGTTTCTATTGTTAATGATGTGATGCCAGAACCTAAGACAACTCCAACTGAGTCATTTCTGCCTGCATCAATGGTAATGAAATCGCCAGTCCATTTTACAGGCTGACCTCTTTGTGTCTTAAAACTTGGCTGACTAGGATTATTATCCATAATGAGTGTTTCCTGTAATCGCTCCAAGCGGATGACATCATCCCCAATCGTAAAGCTAGTTTCACTACTTGAGTTGCCACTTATGGTAATCTTTGGAAAAGCAATGGCTGAACCTTGACTTCTCAAAGTACCACTAGACCTAAACACCTGCGAGGTCGTCGTTTTGAACCACTTGGTTGGGTGACAAGAAAAGGTAACCTTAAGCTCATACACCCCCAGCTTATCCTTTTGAACTGGAGTATGGTGAACTTTGTAACACCAAAATCGTATAGTCTTGAAACTAGCGTTCTCAAGCCAAAATCCTTCTTTCAAAAATAGCTTCAAAAAGGAAAATAACTGTTCTTCACTAGGTTTTACAAGATAGAGGGTGTAGCTCAGTTCCATGACACTTCTGCGAGGATTGGTTTGAAGAACCGCTCCTGACAGGCCTTGGTGTTCTATCAATTGCGACTTACTTTCACTTACTGTGATAGAAGGGCTATCTTCCACGATTACCTTAAAAGGAAAACTAGACGTGGATACTCCACCAATGGTTAATGCATTATGTCTAATCATGGTTTCACTCCTCTCAATCCTTGTTGGCGTTCTAATTCATACACTAGTTTCTCTCCAACCATCTCTGCAAGTCGGTGAAGGTCAGTCTCTTCTCTAACTGTGTTACCTGAAATAGTGATGTGAATGGTTGGTAGATTACTTGTCATGGTCTTTGCGATTCCTCGACCAATTGCACCCAATGTTTGTTCATTCAAAGGCAACACCGCTTCTTTTCCTGCTTCACCACCAACCATCAGGCTATTACCATTCATTCCAAATGCCGTTGGTTTGGTTAAGATACCTCCCTTGGCATACCAATCAATAGAAATTCTTGGAATACCACCCTTCAACCAATCAAGAGGATTAGCAGATCCTGACACCCTAAAGTGAGGGAGGGGAATATGCGGCCAGCGAATTTGGAAGTTGAAGAGATTTTTGATGGCATTAACAGCGTTACTTACGGCATCTCTCGCTCCATTGATGGCATTTGAAATGGTATTCTTGACACCATTCCAAACAGATGACACCGTGCTTGAAATGCCATTCAAGACACTAGAGACCGTGTTTCGGATACCGTTCCAAATATTGGATACCGTGACTCCAATATTGGATAAGATATTAGATATGGTTGATTGGATTGCTGACCAAATGGATGAAACGACTGAACTGATAGCTGTCAGTAAATTTGAGATGGTATTCTTGATACCTGTCCAAGCAGTTGAGATGTACTGGGCGATGAAATTGAGGGCTAAGGAAATAAGGGACTTGATGCCCTCCCATGCCATCGACAAGACCTGTTTGATGGTTTCCCAAGCGCCAGTCCAATCACCAGTGATAACCTGCATGACTGCCTTGATGATACCAAGTACCACATTGATAGCAGTCTCGACCACAATCTTTATCATCTCCCAAGCGGCTGTGATGATGAGTTTGATATTCTCCCAACTTGCTTGGATGAGCGGTCCAAGAATAGTCATCACCGTTTGAATAACCGTAGTGATGGCATTCCATACCGTCGTTGCAGCATTTAGAATCAATTGCTGGTTTTCAGTCCACCATGTGGTTAGCGTTCCCCAGATGGACATAACAAAACTAGAAATCTGCTGGATGATCATGGACAGAAAGGCATAGATACTATTCCAGATTTCCGTCACAGCCGTTCGAGAGCCTTCGTGATTCGTCCAGAGTTCTTTTAACCCAACAATCAGTAAGGTAATGGCAGCTACAATACCAACAATAATCCCCACAATCGGCAAAAATGCCGTTATCATTCCAACAACGGTTGTCCCCATAGCAGCTGCCGCAACCTGTAAGCCCAAGAAAACAGGAAGTAACATCCCTACCACGGCTAAAATACCTGTGAAGATAATGACGACTTCCTTGATGGGACTGGATAAGTTTGTAAACCAAGTTGCTAGTTGACTAATAATGTCTGCCAAACTTTGAAAGACTGGAATAAGCATCTCCAGAATCGGTTGCCCGATTGCTGCTAGAGCATTAGTTCCAGACTGTCTTAAGTTACCCAGAACGTTTTCCAGTCCGTCTGATTCCCTTGCAGCTTGTCCCAAGGCTCCAGAGAGTTCATTGCCGTCCTCTACCATTTGAAGGAGGGTTAACTGCTTCTGAGCTTCTGATAGTTCATTGAAGGACTTTCCATAGAGTTTGTTCGCCGCTGCATTACGAGTGGTTTCTGTCGCAGAAATGCCTAGAGCTGCGTCATTTTCATAGTTTCCTTTGAGGAAGGACTGTAGGTTTTCGGTGACTTCTTCGATGGATTTATCGTAAAATGCTGCCCCATCAGCCGCTGCTCTGGTGGCACGAGTGGTCAGATCCAAAGCTTGAGCCGTATCCATCCCAGAGGTTTTGGCAAAGGAAGCCATTTGAGTGAAGGAGCCTTGAAGACGCTCTGGAACAATGTCCATCTCTTCCCCAATCTTATTGAGGGCAACCTTAGCAGCATTCTCCATATCCCCAAAGACTGTAGAGAATTGGGCATTGCTGGCTTGAAGTTGAGCTGCCGCAGACATGGACTCTGTTCC
>NZ_JAVIHI010000066.1:0-4876 GCF_036680365.1 Streptococcus sp. SS-4456
TAAAGAAAAACTAAAAGGACTTAGTCCTGTTCAGTACAGAACTAAATCCTTTCAATAATATTTTTTGTCTAACTTTTTGGGGTCAGTACACTTTTTCCAAAATCCCCAGCGTAAGAAATGGCGGATGAAGCAACGAATCATGGTAGGGTAGAAAGCGAAGATATCTGCTGTCGGAGCAGGGCCCATGAGAATCATGCCAGCCACCTGTGTGCGTTCAGCGACCATTTGAGCGAGTAAACAGCCCAGAGAATGCCCCAAGAGTAAAGGTGGCTCTTCCAAACTTTCAACCAAGGTTACCAAGTCATCGGCATAGTCTGTCAGACTAACCGCACCGACCTTTTCCATAACCTCATCATAGGGCAAGTTGTGGTAGCGTAGGCTAGGTGTATGAACCCGCATGCCCATTTTTTCTAGCTTACTAGCGAAATCTCCCCATACCGAACCGTCACACCAGGTTCCGTGAATTAACACAATATTTTTCATACTTTCCTCCTGACTTTTTTCTATTATAGCATGCTGCGAGCTAAATGTTAACCACCTGTAAAACGGCTGTCATACTTGTTACATTTCTTTAAGTCTCGTGCAAGATAAGTTGATTAGGATAGATACAGAAGAAATTTGAAAGGATTTGAATAGGTATGAATAAACACAAACTTCACAAAACAATGAAAGTTGCCCTTGCTACGGCGATCTTGGGAGGAATCTTGGCTCTAGGACAAGAATCTGTTATGGCGGACACAGAATTGACAGATAGTCCCAGTCTATCAGTCCTAACGCTTCAGCTTGAGCAGGAAGAGCAGTTGAAAAAAGAAGCAAAGGCTAAAGCTGCAGCTGAAAAGGCTGCGGCAGAAAAGGCCGCTGCGGAAGCTGCAGCCCAAGCAGCCCTTGCTACGAATATGGTATCAGAGGTTGCTGTCGAATACACGGCTAATACCTATCCAGCAGGTCAATGTACCTGGGGGGCAAAAGAAATGGCGCCTTGGGTTGGCAACTATTGGGGAAATGGTGGTGACTGGGCAGCCAGTGCGGCAGCTCTTGGTTATGAAGTAGGAACAACTCCTAAAGTTGGCGCAATCGCTGTCTGGACAGACGGTGGCTATGGTCACGTTGCCTACGTTACGGATGTAGCAACTGATGGAACAATTCAAGTAATGGAATCAAACTATGGAGGAGCTTACTACCCAAGTAATGTACGTGGCTACTTTGATCCAACAACCACTAGCGAAGGAACTGTAAGCTATATTTACCCTCCAGCTGGTGTCTAGGGATAGGCCTTATTTCGCTCCGAGGAATGCTTGGACGAATAAGTTGGCAGGACAAACTGAAAAATGCAAAGGTCTAGAAATAGGCCTTTTTCACAACCATGCTTTCGTTTTAAATTTTTTATACCCTTGATAGAAATTATATATTGGCTCATAAGATTCTTTCGTGATATGATAGTACAATCTGAAAAAGAAAGAGTGTACAATTCATGAAAAAATTAGCTTTATTTGCAACAACAGCCCTAGCAGCTTTTACTTTAGCAGCCTGCAGTTCTTCAACATCAACTAGCTCATCAAGCAGCACGGATCAAACTCTCTTGGCACAAATCAAGGAAGAAGGAGTTATTCAAATCGGTACTGAAGGTGCCTATGCTCCTTACTCCTACCATGACGAGAGCGGAAAATTGGTCGGTTACGATGTAGAGGTGGCTGAAGCAGTTGCTGAGAAATTGGGCGTTAAGGTCGAGTTTGTTGAAACCAAGTGGGATTCCATGATTGCAGGTTTGGACGCGGCACGTTTTGATACTATTGCCAACCAGGTCGGTGTGACAGACGAGCGAAAAGAGAAATACGATTTCTCAACACCATATACCTACATTTATGGAGCCTTGGTAGCTCATAAGGATAATGCAGGGATTACAGGTTTTGCTGACTTGACGGGCAAAAAATCAGCCAACAGCTTGACTAGTAACTGGGCAGATTTGGCGCGTGAAAACGGTGCAGAAGTTGTCGGTGTAGATGGATTTTCACAGGCAGTTGAATTGTTGAATACAAACCGTGTGGATGTGACCATCAATGACAACTTGGTATATTTGGATTACCTCAAGCAACATGCAGATGCACCGATTAAACTTGTGACCTTGACAGACGATGTTTCCACAACAGCCTTCCCTGTGGTTAAAGGAAATGAAGATCTGGTAAAAGAAATCGATGCGGCCTTGGCTGAATTGGCAAGCGAAGGCAAACTAGCTGAAATTTCAAACAAATACTTTGGCGAAGATGTATCAAAAGCCAAGTAAGCAGGAGAAACTATGACAGATAGAGTATGGCAATTAGTGATTGACTCATTTTCGCAGATACTTGTTCCAGGATTGTTGGTGACCATTCCACTGACAATCCTGTCTTTTGCCTTTGGCTTATTGTTGGCAATTGGAACCGCCTTGGTACAGGTGGCCAATCTTCCAGTACTCAAACAACTGGCTCGTTTTTACATCTGGATTATCCGTGGAACCCCTCTCTTGGTCCAGCTCTATGTCATTTTTTATGGTCTACCAAGTTTGGGCCTAGTCATCGATGCCTTTCCATCGGCAGTCTTGGTGTTTTCTATTAACACAGGTGCCTATGCTGCGGAAACCATTCGGGCTTCTATCGAGTCCGTGCCTAAGGGGCAGTTGGAGGCTGGCTATTCTGTCGGGATGAGTTTTGCCCAGACCATGCGCCGTATTATTCTTCCCCAGGCCTTTCGAGTGGCTTTTCCTCCCTTGTCCAATACTTTGATTGGTTTGGTCAAGGACACCTCTCTGGCAGCCAACATTACGGTCTTAGAGATGTTCATGGCAACCCAGCAGATTGCGGCTAGAACCTACGAGCCATTTATTCTTTACTGTGAAGTTGCTCTTATCTACCTACTCTTTTCAACTATTTTGACCAAACTGCAAGCCTTT
Organism: Streptococcus sp. SS-4456; assembly: GCF_036680365.1. Taxonomy (NCBI): domain Bacteria; kingdom Bacillati; phylum Bacillota; class Bacilli; order Lactobacillales; family Streptococcaceae; genus Streptococcus; species Streptococcus sp. SS-4456. The sequence continues at coordinate 2,927 of NZ_JAVIHI010000066.1, forward strand.
GGTGAGAAGAAGCTGGCAGTTTATTAGGAGGTTCAGATGATTCAAGCAAGTGGAATAGAGCTGGCCTTCCATGGTCAGCAGGTTTTAAAGGGGATTGATGTTCAGGTCAATCCTGGAGAGGTAGTTGTCATCTTGGGTCCATCTGGCTCAGGTAAAACGACCCTACTTCGTTCCTTGAACTTTTTGGAAAAAGCTGACGCGGGTCACTTGGTTTTCGGTGAGGACAGCTATGACTTGGCTAAGATTAGCCATAAAGAAATTGCTGCCATTCGCAAACGAACAGCCTTTGTTTTTCAAAACTACAATCTCTTTGCCAACAAGACTGCCCTGCAAAACGTGACGGAAGGTCTGATTGTGGCTCGAAAAGTAGCTAAGCAGGAGGCTGAAACAATTGGTAAGACAGCCTTGGATAAGGTTGGTTTGTCGGACAAATATGAATTTTACCCAAGCCAGCTTTCAGGAGGTCAACAGCAACGGGTTGGCATTGCTAGAGCCATTGCTACCAATCCAGAGGTTATTTACTTTGATGAACCTACCTCTGCTCTTGATCCTGAGTTAATCGGAGAGGTTCTGACTGTCATGATGCAACTGGCTAAGGAAGGCATGACCATGGTAGTAGTAACGCATGAAATGGGCTTTGCGCGTGCAGTGGCCGATCGGGTTATTTTTATGGATGGGGGGCGGATTATTGAAGAAGGCCGACCAGAAGACATTTTTGACCATCCAAAAGAAGAACGAACCAAGCAATTCTTGGCTCGCATCCAGAAAGAAGATATATAGAATGAAAACACTAGCTTTGCTGGTGTTTTTAAGTTCCCTAAGGAAATATATGTTATAACTATCAAAACGTTTTTGATTTTTTTAGATAAATTCGATATAATAGAACAAGGAAAACGTTTGCACAAAATAAGGAGGGCTTATGGCAACTTTAGCGGATGTGGCTAGGCTAGCCAATGTATCGAAGATGACAGTTTCGCGTGTACTCAACCATCCTGAACAAGTGACGTCGGAGTTACGCACTTTGGTCACAGCTGCGATGGAGGAGCTACATTATAAGCCAAATGTTGTAGCCAAGGCCTTGGCTCAGCAACGCACCTTGATTGTGCAGGTAGTTATCCTTGAAAAAATGGATGTTGTTGAACCATATTACATTGATTTATTGCAGGGCATAGCAGCAGAATTGAATCATCGCAATTATACCTTGCAACTAGTAACAGATCCGAAGATGGTGACGGATCAGTGTGATGGCTACATTGTGACAGGTGCCAGAAAGTCAGATTATTCATGGTTGAAAAGTTTAGGAAAGCCGCTTATATTATTCGGAGAGAATAGCGAAGGTTTAGCATTTGTTGATTCAGATAACATGGAAGCCACTCAGGTAGCAACGGAATTCGCCCTTTCTAAAGGGTATGAACAGGTTTTCTTTGTGGGCATTGATTTGGAAGAGCCTTTTGAAGAAAGGCGGGAAGCAGGCTATAGAAAGGCTATGGAAGGTCGAGAGAGCCGCCTGTATCGATTAGCAAATCATTCTCATGTCGCAGAAGAATTTATCAGAAATTTAAACGATTTACCAGATAAGACCTGTTTTGTCTGTGCTTCGGATCGCCTAGCACTAGGAATTACAAGAGGGCTACAAGCTATTGGAAAATCCATTCCACAGGAAGTTGGTGTTATTGGATTCGATGGATTTTTTATTGACAGAATTTCAAATCCGAGGCTGACGACCATGAAGCAACCGATTCAAAAAATGGGGGCGATTAGTGTAAAGCGATTGATGGATATGCTGGACGGAAAACCATTAACCCACTTGGCTCATTTTTGCCGAGCAGAATTAATAGAACGAGAGACTACACCTCAGTAGTTTCAGATTGCAGACAAACATCGTTTTGGTGTTTGTCTTTTTTACTGTTTTTAGAGAAAAATGGCTGTTTTAATGCTGAAACCACCCCA
>NZ_JAVIHI010000067.1:0-3641 GCF_036680365.1 Streptococcus sp. SS-4456
CTTTTTAGTATGTAATTTCGACCACCAAAATCAACTGGAATCTTAGCTATGGTCTCTCGAATCTCAGTCGTTATCCGATTCCCCAATTGCGAAATAGACGACTCGGCAGTTTCGATTCTCTGTTTTGCTTGGTTAAAATCACTGATTTTTACACGCTGGGAAATTTGGTCTGCTTGCACTTGAATCATGGATTCTGCACCGGTTACTCGACCAGTTAGACTATCTACAACATGCTTACTCGCAAGAAGTTTTATATCCTCCTTGGTTTGCGAGAGATTGGTACTGACAGTTGCCAACTGTCCACTCAACAGTGATTTTGCTACATCAACCAATCGACTAGCTTCAGAGATAGCTTGTGATTTTGCTGTCGCAATCTTTGTCTCTGTCTGACTACGCTCCGTTGAAGTCAATCGGTTAGCTTCATTAATGGCATCAAGCTTGGCTTGTTCTGCTCTCCTGAGGGCTTCAGTCGCCCCAGTTTGAGCCTGTTCTGCCTTCAGTTTGGCTTCTGTGGCTAGGTTGGTGTTTACCCCAGCCTTTGCCAATAAATCACGAGTTGTGCGTTGCTGCTCCTCTTCCTGTTGTCGCATCTGTTGATGAATAGAAGAAAGTTCACTATCAATGCTGGCCTTTAATCGATCCGCATAGACCTCCCCATGACTTTGAGCCTGTTCGATAGCGTTATCGATGGCTACTTGACGTTTCTCAAATTCCGCTTCAAAGGCTCGGTTGGCATTTTCAATGGCAATTTCAACGGCAACATCCTCACTCCGCTTATTCCCATCAAGGAGATTATTTGCTAGGGTAGTCAAGCTACCGCCAGTTTTACCTGTTCCGATACTTGCCTTATCATCAAATGTGATAAAGCGGTAATTCTTTGCTAAAGGATCATAATCATAGGCGATGGCTTTCTTCCTCACATCAATCCCGTGTAGCTTGCTTTTTAAAGTCACTGTATCGCCTAGATGAACCGTTTGACCATCTAACTCGAATGCCTCAATGATGATGGCATCTTTTGGCTTATCAATTCCCTCTAAGCGAAACTTGCTACTAGCCCACTCTATTAACTCTTGACGAGTTCTGACGCTATTATTTGTATAGGTCACTTCATTGATGAAAGGATAGAAGTTAATCAACGGACTATCTACAGTGACTTGAAGTACAGTCTCCCTATCCTGCCCCTCTTGTTTGAAGCTTGAAGTGGCATGGATACGAGTGATAACCTGTGAACTTTCTTTGGTTCGTTGATACTTTTTCAAATTGTAGTGAGTAGAGATAACAACTCCACGGTCTTGTCCTCGCTCACTTTTAATTGATAGGGCAAGGTTATCTCGAACCAATTCTCCCTCCCAAGTTCCAAGGATAGAGTGTTTACCATCCAGTAGTGTGGAGTAAAGCGTCTGTTCCTTGTCTGTTGTATAGGTTCTGTTCTTGACAATATCACTTGTAAAAGAAAAATCTCCCAGTGGAGACTTGCTCGCCATGACCATGCTTGATAGTGCTGTTGCACAGGATACCTGTTCACACCTAAATGGCGATACTAATCTAGTCATGATGTCATCTGATATGTGATAGGCCACAACTTCAAGACTGGTGTCTCCTTCGATGACTTTCTTTATCCGAAACAACTGGTGTCCCAATATTGGAACAGGACTACGAACGAGGTAGTCCTCTTTTATCTCTCGAAATAATCCGCTATCTGTGATCGGATAAGTAAAGTTCAGGACAAAATCACCATTCAAGGTTTCTTTGACACTTGCCTTAATGGTTTCTGGGAGTGGTTTCCCATGCCATTTTGCCGTTCGAACAGTTTTGTCTAATAATGATAGCACTATGCCCACCCCCAATTCGTTTCTATTGTTAATGATGTGATGCCAGAGCCTAAGACAACTCCAACTGAGTCATTTCTACCTGCATCAATGGAGATAAAATCACCAGACCATTTTACAGGCTGACCTCTTTGTGTCTTAAAACTTGGCTGACTAGGATTATTATCCATAATGAGTGTTTCTTGTAATCGCTCCAAGCGGATGACATCATCCCCAATCGTAAAGCTAGTTTCACTACTTGAGTTGCCGCTTATGGTAATCTTTGGAAAAGCAATGGCTGAACCTTGACTTCTCAAAGTACCACTAGTCCTAAACACCTGCGAGGTCGTCGTTTTGAACCACTTAGTTGGGTGACAAGAAAAAATAACCTTAAGCTCATACACACCCATCTTATCCTTTTGAACTGGAGTATGCTGAACCTTGTAACACCAAAAGCGTATGGTCTTGAAACTAGCGTTCTCAAGCCAAAATCCTTCTTTCAGAAATAGCTTCAAAAAGGAAAATAACTGTTCTTCACTAGGTTTTACAAGATAAAGGGTGTAGCTCAGTTCCATGACACTTCTGCGAGGATTGGTTTGAAGAACCGCTCCTGACAGGCCTTGGTGTTCTATCAATTGAGTCTTACTTTCACTTACTGTGATTGAAGGACTATCTTCCACGATTACCTTAAAAGGAAAACTAGACGTGGATACTCCACCAATGGTTAATGCATTATGTCTAATCATGGTTTCACTCCTCTCAATCCTTGTTGACGTTCTAATTCATACACTAGTTTTTCTCCAACCATCTCCGCTAGTCGGTAAAGATCAGTCTCTTCTCTGACTGTGTTACCTGTAATAGTGATGTGAATGGGTGGTAGATTGCTTGTCATGGTCTTTGCGATTCCTCGACCAATGGCACCCAAGGTTTGTTCATTCAAAGGTAACACCGCTTCTTTTCCTGCTTCACCACCAACCATCAGGCTATTGCCATTCATTCCAAATGCGGTTGGTTTGGTTAGAATACCACCTTTGGCATACCAATCGATGGAAATTCTAGGAATTCCACCCTTCAACCAATCAAGAGGATTGGCAGACCCAGACACCCTAAAGTGAGGGAGGGGGATATGCGGCCAGCGAATTTGGAAGTTAAAGAGATTTTTGATGGCATTGATAGCGTTACTCACGGCATCTTTTGCCCCATTGATGGCATTGGAAATGGTATTCTTGACACCATTCCAAACGGATGACACCGTGCTTGAAATGCCATTCAAGACACTAGAGACCGTGTTTCGGATACTGTTCCAAATATTGGAGACTGTTGAGCCGATGTTAGATAAAATACTGGATATGGTCGATTGGATTGCTGTCCAGACGGAAGAAACAACCGAACTAATGGCGGACAGTAAGTTTGCAATGGTATTTTTGATACCTGTCCAAGCAGTTGTGATGTACTGGGCGATGAAGTTTAAAGCTAATGAAATCAGGGACTTTATTCCCTCCCAAGCCGTAGCTAGAACTTGTTTAATGGTTTCCCACGCTCCAGTCCAATCACCAGTGATAACCTGCATGACTGCCTTAATGGTACCAAGTACCACATTGATAGCAGTCTCGACAACAATCTTTATCATCTCCCAAGCGGCTGTGATGATGAGTTTGATATTTTCCCAGCTTGCTTGGATGAGCGGCCCAAGAATAGTCATCACCGTTTGAATAACCGTAGTGATGGCATTCCATACCGTGGTTGCAGCATTTAGAATCAATTGCTGGTTTTCAGTCCACCATGTGGTTAGCGTTCCCCAGATGGACATAACAAAACTAGAAATCTGCTGGA
>NZ_JAVIHI010000068.1:0-3518 GCF_036680365.1 Streptococcus sp. SS-4456
GGCATTCGATATGTTTGGAGAATAATATGGACACAAAAATTTTCAATAACCTAAAGACAATCTATCCGGTTGGTACAAAGGTTAGATTAGTTAGAATGGATGACCCACATCCAGTTCCTAAAGGCACACTTGGAACTGTGATTGGAGTGGATGACATTGGTTCACTCTTAGTTAAGTGGGAAAACGGCAGTTGCCTAAATGTTTTGTATGGAATTGATATCGTAGAAAAGGTAATGTGAGATGTGGGAAATTATGACTCGAACGGTTGGAGACAGACATTACGTTTGTGAGTTTCTCCGAGAAGACACAACAGACCCAAGGAATATAGACGGTGCATGGATTAGAATACTGACAATAAAACGTGATGGTGAATATATCTACCAATATAGATATGGGAATGAAATAGATAACATGGACGACATTGATAGAACAGTTTGTCAGGCTGTTCTTGATAACTTTAATGAACTTTAAGAAGGAACTCGAATTGAGTTCTTTTTTCTTATTCTAAAGGAGGTGAGATTGTGGCAATCAGGGGGCGAAAACCAAAGCCTACGAATATGAAAATACTTGAGGGAAATCCTGGTAAGCGACCACTCCCTTCGAATGAAGTCAAACCCAAACAAAAAGCCCCACGTTGCCCACAGTGGCTTGAAGAAGATGCAAAGAAGGAGTGGAAACGGATGGGAAAAATTCTCGAACAGATGGGAATTTTAACCGAAATGGACATGACTGCATTTGCAGGTTACTGTCAAGCATACGCTCGCTGGAAAGAGGCAGAAGAGTTCCTTTCCAAGCATGGCTCCATTATCAAAACTCCGAATGGCTATCTCCAACAAGTCCCTCAAGTCTCTATCAGCCAGACTAACCTCAAAATCATGCTTAAATTCTGTGAACAATTTGGTTTGACACCTTCAGCCCGTAACCGTCTAGCGACGATGGATGCGGAAGTTGGTACTGGTAATGAAATGGAAGATTTGTTAGGAGGAATTTTATGAGCTATCATTATGAACCAAGTCCATTCATGCTTCCAACCTCACACTATGATGAGGCAAAGGCTGATAGGGCAGTAACATTTATCAATAACCTTTCCCACACCAAAGGCAAGTGGGCAGGAAAGCGATTTGATTTGTTGCCGTGGCAGGAACAGATTGTTCGTGATCTATTTGGGATTGTGAAAGAAGATGGTAACCGTCAGTTCTTAACTGCCTATATTGAAATTCCAAAGAAGAATGGTAAGTCTGAGCTAGCAGCGGCTATCGCTCTCTATCTACTATATGCGGATAATGAAGCCAGTGCGGAAGTTTATGGTGCGGCTTGTGACCGAAACCAAGCATCAATCGTATTTGATGTGGCCAAGCAGATGGTGCAGATGAGTCGCCCCTTGGAAAAGCGTTCTAAGATAATGGGTGCTACCAAACGTATTGTAAATTATTCTAACGCTGGGTTTTACCAAGTTCTTTCAGCAGAGACTGGGACAAAGCATGGACTAAACGTATCTGGCTTGGTCTTTGATGAAATTCATGCTCAGCCTAATCGTCATTTGTATGATGTATTAACCAAGGGGTCAGGAGACGCAAGGGAACAACCCCTCTTTTTTATTATCACGACAGCTGGAACGGATAGAAACTCTATCTGTTACGAATTGCATACCAAAGCATTGGATATTCTGAATGGTAGAAAGAAGGACACGTCATTCTATCCGGTGGTTTATGGATTATCCGATGAAGATGATTGGAATGACGAAGCAAACTGGAGAAGAGCCAACCCTTCACTAGGGCATACTATTGGGATTGACCGTGTTAGAGAAGCCTACCAACAGGCACTTGATAACCCAGCAGAAGAGAATGTCTTTAAGCAGCTTCGTCTAAATATGTGGACAAGCTCAAGCGTTGCTTGGATTCCAGAACATGTTTATGCCAAAGGAAATGATCCTATTCAATATGAAAGCCTCAAGGGTCGTAGTTGCTATGCAGGGCTAGACCTGTCTAGTACGTCCGATATAACAGCTTTTGTCTTGGTATTTCCTCCTAGATTTGAAGAGGAAAATTATATCGTATTGCCATACTTTTGGCTACCTGAGGATACACTGGAACTGAGATGTCGACGTGACCATGTTCTATATGATGTTTGGGAGCGTCATGGCTACATCAAAACTACAGAGGGTAATGTTGTTCACTATGGTTTTATCGAAAAATTTATTGAAGACTTATCGGAAATTTATCATATCAAGGAAATAGCCTATGACCGTTGGAATGCGACACAGATGGTTCAGAATCTAGAAGGGATGGGCTTGACCATGGTGCCTTTCGGTCAGGGATACAAGGATATGAGTCCACCTTCAAAGGAACTCTATAAACTGATGATGGAAGGCAAGATTCAACATGGTGGGCATCCAGTTCTGAAATGGATGGGACAAAACGTAGTCATGAGACAAGACCCTGCTGGAAATATCAAGCCTGATAAGGAAAAGTCAGTCGAGAAGATTGACGGTATTGTAGCACTCATTATGGGACTGGATCGTTGTATTCGTCACCAAACCGATGAAGGAAGTGTGTATGATGAACGTGGAATATTGAGTTTTTAGGATGAAAACAACCTAAATAGGTTGAATATATCCTAAAAAGTGGTAGAATAGAGAAAAGGAGGATATTACCATGCAAATCAATATTGAAAACTTAGTCTCTATTTCTGAAGCAAATCAAAACTTTTCTAAGGTAGCTCGTATGGTCGATACGAATGGTACTGCAGTAATTTTGAAAAATAACACACCAAAGTATGTATTAGTGGACTATCAGAGTCTAATTAAAGAGGAACAGGCAACACCTACGGTTGTTGAACAATCAACTTTGGATGAAGTTGCGACTTCAGTTTTATCACGCCATCTTGATGCATTTAAGGAATTGGCAAAATGAAAGTATTAACTGTTGAACAGGTTATTGAATTACACACTAGGTTACTTCAAGCTACTGGGGGTTTAGATGGTGTTAGGGATGTTGGTTTAATAGAATCTTCACTATCTTCAGCTTTTAGTACATATTTTGGTGTTGAGAAGTATCCAAGTATTGAAGAAAAGGCTGCTAGACTTTGTTATTCGCTAGTTAATAATCATGCCTTCCTTGATGGGAACAAGCGAATTGGAGTTTTTGTCATGATTATTTTCCTAGAATTAAATGGCATCGTGTTAAATCAGACTGATGATGAAATAGTGAAGCTAGGACTTGGAGTAGCTTCATCAGAATTAGATTATGATGCAATTTTAGAATACATTCGGAATCATTAAAACTTTTCTTAATGAGGATATAACTTCAAGAAAGTGATAGAATATGGTATCTACTTGAAGAAGGAGAGATGAAAAACATCTAAGAACAAACGATAAGCACTTCAATCGAGGTGCTTTTTTCGTACTCAAAAGGAGGAAGTATGGGACTACTAGATTTACTGGGACGTAAGCGTGCTAGAGATAAACCACGAAATAGTTATGAAGGTCAGGACTTCTCATATCTGTTTGGACGAACGAC
>NZ_JAVIHI010000069.1:0-3325 GCF_036680365.1 Streptococcus sp. SS-4456
TGTTCATCTGCTTTCTATACTGAGTTGGGGAATTCTAGTATATCAGACGAACATGTCTTTTTTGTTGCACTTCATTTTACAACACGGGAATTTTTTTCTCAAGATGAAAAACAACTGCCATTCCCATGAGAATAGCAGTCTTATCTTATTTAATTTTATCTTCCTCGTAGTCACCATTTGGACAGACAACTTGTTTACCACCACCGCGAACTTTTTTCTCAACGAGATAGTGGTCACATTTCGGACAGCTACGACCAACAGGTTTATCCCATGAGGTGAATTCACACTCTGGATAACGGTCACAACCATAGAAAAGTCGATTTCGTTTGCTCTTACGCTCAATGACCTGGCCTTGTTGACACACTGGACAAGTCACGCCAATCTCCTTGGTAATTTGCTTAGTATTGCGGCAATCGGGGAAATTACTACAAGCATAGAATTTTCCAAAACGACCAAGTTTAATAACCATTTCATGTCCACAAACTTCACAATCAAAACCAGCTGGCTCATCCTTTATTTGGATTTTCTCCATTTGGTCTTCAGCTTTAGAAAGTTCCACTTTAAAGGGTTGATAGAAACCATCAATAACCTTCTGCCACTGCTCCTTACCAATCTCGACATCATCCAATTTCTGTTCCATATCGGCTGTAAACTTAACATTAACGATATCAGGGAAAAATTCGACAATGAGTTTGTTGACAATCTCACCCAACTCTGTCGGTTCGAAACGCTTAGCAGCAAGTTTGACATAATAACGTTTTTGAATGGTTTCAATAGTTGGAGCATAAGTTGACGGACGACCTACACCATTTTCTTCCAAGGTCTTAATCAAAGTAGCTTCAGAATAGCGAGCTGGTGGCTGCGTAAAATGCTGTTCAGGATTTGTTGACGTACGTACAACTGTATCACCTTGCTCCATATCTGGCAACATCTTATTCTTGTCAGAATCATTATAGACAGCCATGTAACCATCAAATTTAACTTGGCTACCATTGGCAGCAAAAATCACTCCATTTTGACCTAGACGAACACTCATGGTATCAAAGACCGCCGCTGCCATCTGACTAGCTACAAAACGATTCCAAATCAAGGTATAAAGACGAAGTTGGTCCTTATCCAAATATTTGGCAATGGATTCCGGTGTCAATTGAACATTTGAAGGACGAATGGCTTCGTGGGCATCTTGGGCACCGGTCGCATTCTTGACCTTGCTACCATGTTTGGAATACTTTTCCCCAAAACGTTCTGTGATAAACTCCGCCGCCTGAGCCTGAGCAACTGGACTGATACGGGTTGAATCCGTACGCATATAGGTAATCAAACCTTGTGTACCACCTGTACCAAGACTAACCCCTTCATAGAGCTGTTGGGCAACCATCATGGTCTTACGGGTACGGAAATTGATTTTGTTAGCCGCATCCATTTGCATAGTCGAGGTTGTATAAGGAAGTGGTGCATTGCGTTTACGTTCCTTACGCTCTACCTGTTCGACCAAGAAATCATCGCTATTTAAACGAGCCAGAATCTCCTTGACCTGTTCATTGTTTTCAACCTTAACTTTTTTCCCATCTAGTCCATAAAAGCTAGCTTGAAATTTCTTTGTACCCTTTTTAAAGGTGGCATCAATAGTCCAATATTCCTCTGGCTTGAAATTGTTGATTTCATTTTCACGGTCTATAATGAGTTTGAGGGCAACGGATTGCACGCGCCCTGCAGATAAGCCTTTTTTGACTTTCTTCCATAGAATGGGTGAGATTGAATATCCAACAATACGGTCTAGAACACGACGAGCCTGTTGGGCATCAACCAAGTCATGATTGATAGCGCGTGGTTCCTTGAAGGCATTTTTTACAGCGTCCTTGGTGATTTCATTGAAAACAACACGGTTTTTATCATTTTCATCCAGTCCCAAAATATGAGCCAAATGCCATGAAATCGCTTCTCCTTCACGGTCCGGGTCACTCGCCAGAAAGACTTGTTTGGCATTTTTTGCTTCTTTCTTCAAGGAATTGATGAGCGGACCTTTACCACGGATATTGATATACTCTGGTGCATAGTTATTGTCAAAGTCAATAGACATACTTGATTTTTTCAAATCACGAATGTGTCCGACTGAGGCAACAACCTTATAATTTTTACCAAGATATTTTTCAATTGTCTTAGCCTTTGCAGGCGACTCTACAATGACAAGATTTTTCTTACTTACTGTTTTTTTCTTACTAACTGATTTTGTAGCCATTCTTATACCTTACAATTATTTTTAACCTCACAAAGAATATACTATTTTTCAGCTAGTGTCAAGATTTTTATTTTCCTATAGGAAAACTTATTTTATAATTGATAATCTGAAAGGATGTCCAAGCCTGATGTAATACACTTTGCGCCTTCTTGAATCAAATGATGACAACCATCTGATTTCCCATCCAAAATGGAACCAGGTATGGCATAGACTTCTCTTCCTCCTTCCAAGGCACGTTCGCAGGTAATCAAGCTACCCGACCGCATTTTAGCTTCGCAGACTACCAATCCTTCCACCAAACCAGCTATAATGCGATTGCGTTCTGGAAAATGGTATTTGAGAGGGTCTGCACCTGGTTCGTATTCAGTCAAAACTAAATGGTGTTTTCCGATGTAGGTCTGTAATTCTCCGTTTTCTTTGGGATAAATCTTATCCAAACCTGTTCCAATAACGGCAATGGTTTGCCCACCATTTTTCAGGCTAGCAATATGAGCAGCTGTATCAATTCCTCTTGCCAGACCACTAACAATAACAAAGCGATTATTTAGTTCTTTGATAATTTTCTGAACAGACTGAATACCAGTTTTGCTGGCATTTCGTGTACCAACGACTGCCAGCTTTGATTTTTCTAGCAATTCTAAATCCCCTTTATAAAACAAAAGTACAGGTGGATTGTAAATTTGCTTCAATGCTAACGGATAAACGTCATCCAAAATCGAAAAAGAAGGAAACTTGTTAAATTCTTCCCGACAAGATTTGATATCCAAATTCTTATAGTTCTCCATAAATAGCACTGGATTTTTACATTCAGATACGACCGCGACATTACGTAAGGTCAATTTTTTACCATGTAAATCTTGATAAGTCAAAACTTTATTAATATTTAGATTGGTCAGACCTGCTTTTTTCCATTTAAACAATTCAAAATTATTCATTTTCTTCACCTCACCTTATCTATTCGCAAGGCAAAGAAAAAATTCTCCCAAATGGAAGAATCAGATTGCAGACAAACATCGTTTTGGTGTTTGTCTTTTTTACTGTTTTTAGAGAAAAATGGCTGTTTTAATGCTGAAACCACCCCATCTG
>NZ_JAVIHI010000070.1:0-3125 GCF_036680365.1 Streptococcus sp. SS-4456
GGCATTCGATATGTTTGGAGAATAATATGGACACAAAAATTTTCAATAACCTAAAGACAATCTATCCGGTTGGTACAAAGGTTAGATTAGTAAAAATGGATGATCCACATCCAGTTCCTAAAGGAACACTTGGTACAGTTATTGGAGTGGATGACATTGGCTCACTCTTAGTTAAGTGGGAAAATGGCAGTTGCCTGAATGTTTTATATGGAATAGATATCGTGGAAAAGGTAAAGTAAGATGTGGGAAATAATGACTCGAACGGTTGGTGATAGGCATTACGTTTGTGAATTTCTCCGTGAAGATACAACAGACCCGAGAAATATAGACGGTGCTTGGATTAGAATTCTGACAATAAAACGTGATGGTGAATATATCTACCAATATAGATATGGGAATGAAATAGATAACATGGACGATATTGATAGAACAGTTTGTCAGGCTGTTCTTGATAACTTTAATGAACTTTAGGAAGGAACTCGAATTGAGTTCTTTTTTCTTACTCTAAAGGAGGTGAGATTGTGGCAATCAGGGGGCGAAAACCAAAGCCAACGAATATGAAAATACTTGAGGGAAATCCTGGTAAGCGACCACTTCCTACGAATGAAGTCAAACCCAAACAAAAAGCCCCACGTTGCCCACAGTGGCTTGAAGATGATGCAAAGAAGGAGTGGAAAAGGATGGGAAAAATTCTCGAACAAATGGGAATTTTAACCGAAATGGACATGACTGCATTTGCAGGATATTGTCAAGCTTACGCACGCTGGAAAGAGGCGGAAGAGTTTCTTACCAAGCATGGCTCCATTATCAAAACCCCGAATGGTTATCTGCAACAAGTCCCTCAAGTCTCTATCAGCCAGACTAACTTAAAAATCATGCTTAAATTCTGTGAACAATTTGGTTTAACACCATCAGCACGTAACCGTTTAGCGACGATGGATTCGGAAGTTGGTACTGGTGATGAAATGGAAGATTTGTTAGGAGGAACTTTATGAGCTATCATTATGAACCAAGTCCATTCATGCTTCCAACCTCACACTATGATAAGGTAAAGGCTGATAGGGCAGTAACATTTATCAATAACCTCTCCCATACCAAAGGCAAGTGGGCAGGAAAGCGATTTGATTTGTTGCCGTGGCAGGAACAGATTGTTCGTGATCTATTTGGGATTGTGAAAGAAGATGGTAACCGTCAGTTCTTAACTGCCTATATTGAAATTCCAAAGAAGAATGGTAAGTCTGAGCTAGCAGCAGCTATCGCTCTTTATCTACTTTATGCGGATAATGAAGCCAGTGCGGAAGTTTATGGTGCGGCTTGTGACCGAAACCAAGCGTCAATCGTGTTTGATGTAGCCAAACAGATGGTACAGATGAGTAGACCGCTTGAGAAACGCTCAAAGATTATGGGGGCGACAAAGAGGATAGTGAATTATTCTAACGCTGGGTTTTACCAAGTTCTTTCAGCAGAGACTGGGACAAAGCATGGACTAAACGTATCTGGCTTGGTCTTTGATGAAATCCACGCTCAGCCTAATCGTCATTTGTATGATGTATTAACCAAGGGGTCAGGAGACGCAAGGGAACAACCCCTCTTTTTTATTATCACAACATCTGGAACGGATAGGAACTCTATCTGTTACGAATTGCATTCCAAAGCATTGGATATTCTGAATGGTAGAAAGAAGGATACTTCATTCTATCCAGTGGTTTATGGATTATCCGATGAAGATGATTGGAATGATGAAGCAAACTGGAGAAGAGCCAACCCTTCACTAGGTCATACTATTGGGATTGACCGTGTTAGAGAAGCCTACCAACAGGCACTTGATAACCCAGCAGAAGAGAATGTCTTTAAGCAGCTTCGTCTAAATATGTGGACAAGCTCAAGCGTTGCTTGGATTCCAGAACATGTTTATGCCAAAGGAAATGATCCTATTCAATATGAAAGCCTCAAGGGTCGTAGTTGCTATGCAGGGCTAGACCTGTCTAGTACGTCCGATATAACAGCTTTTGTCTTGGTATTTCCTCCTAGATTTGAAGAGGAAAATTATATCGTACTGCCATACTTTTGGCTACCTGAGGATACATTGGAACTGCGGTGTCGACGTGACCATGTTCTGTACGATGTCTGGGAGCGTCAAGGCTACATCAAAACTACAGAGGGTAATGTCGTTCACTACGGTTTTATCGAAAAGTTTATTGAAGACTTATCGGAAATTTATCATATCAAGGAGATAGCCTATGACCGTTGGAATGCGACACAGATGGTTCAGAATCTAGAAGGTATGGGTTTGACCATGGTGCCTTTCGGTCAGGGATACAAGGATATGAGTCCACCTTCAAAGGAACTCTATAAACTGATGATGGAAGGTAAGATTCAACATGGTGGGCATCCAGTTCTTAAATGGATGGGACAAAACGTAGTCATGAGACAAGACCCTGCTGGTAATATCAAGCCTGATAAGGAAAAGTCAGTCGAGAAGATTGACGGTATTGTAGCACTCATTATGGGACTAGATCGTTGTATTCGTCATCAAACCGATGAAGGAAGTGTTTATGATGAACGTGGAATATTGAGTTTTTAGGATGAAAATAACCTAAATAGGTTGAATATATCCTAAAAAGTGGTAGAATAGTGAAAAGGAGGATATTACCATGCAAATCAATATTGAAAACCTAGTCTCTATTTCTGAAGCAAATCAAAACTTTTCTAAGGTAGCTCGTATGGTCGATACGAATGGTACTGCAGTAATATTGAAAAATAACACACCAAAGTATGTATTAGTGGACTATCAGAGTCTAATTAAAGAGGAACAGGCAACCCCTACGGTTGTTGAACAATCAACTTTGGATGAAGTTGCGACTTCGGTTTTATCACGCCATCTTGATGCATTTAAGGAATTGGCAAAATGAAAGTATTAACTGTTGAACAGGTTATTGAATTACACACAAGGTTAATTCAAGCTACTGGGGGGTTAGATGGTGTTAGGGATGTTGGTTTAATAGAATCTTCACTATCTTCAGCTTTTAGTACTTATTTTGGTGTTGAGAAGTATCCAAGTATTGAAGAAAAGGCTGCTAGACTTTGTTATTCGCTAGTTAATAATCATGCCTTCCTTGATGGGA
>NZ_JAVIHI010000071.1:0-2996 GCF_036680365.1 Streptococcus sp. SS-4456
CTGAGATGGACTCGCTTATTGACTCAGAGATGGATTCTGATACTGATTCAGACACTGACTCGGATACTGATTCAGAGATTGATTCAGAAACAGATTCTGAAATTGACTCACTTACTGACTCAGAGATGGATTCTGAAACTGATTCGGAAACTGACTCGCTGACTGACTCACTGACTGATTCTGAGACGGACTCGGAAACTGACTCAGAAACTGATTCGCTGATGGACTCGGATACTGATTCTGAAACTGACTCAGAGATTGATTCGCTGATTGATTCTGATACTGACTCAGAGATGGACTCTGATACTGACTCAGAGATAGATTCAGAAACTGATTCAGATACTGACTCAGAGACGGATTCTGAGATAGACTCTGATGCTGATTCAGATACAGATTCTGATACTGACTCCGAGACGGATTCTGAGATAGACTCTGATACTGATTCTGAAATCGATTCAGACACTGACTCTGATACTGATTCAGAGATTGATTCTGATACTGATTCTGATACTGACTCTGAAACTGACTCGCTTACTGATTCGCTAATTGACTCTGATACTGATTCGCTTACTGATTCTGAGATAGATTCAGATACAGACTCAGAGATTGACTCTGAAACTGATTCTGAAATTGACTCGGATACAGATTCTGAGATGGATTCAGAGATTGATTCAGAAACTGATTCTGATACTGATTCAGATACAGACTCTGAGATTGACTCTGAGATTGACTCTGAAACTGATTCTGAAATTGACTCGGATACTGATTCAGATACTGATTCTGAAATCGATTCAGACACTGACTCGCTTACTGATTCTGAGATGGACTCGCTTATTGACTCAGAGATGGATTCTGATACTGATTCAGACACTGACTCGGATACTGATTCAGAGATTGATTCAGAAACTGATTCTGAGACTGACTCACTTACTGACTCAGATACTGATTCAGAGATTGATTCTGACACTGACTCTGAGATGGATTCTGAAACGGATTCAGAGATGGACTCTGAAACGGATTCTGAAATTGATTCTGAGATGGACTCGCTTACTGATTCTGAGACAGATTCTCTTACTGATTCTGAAATAGACTCGGAGACGGATTCTCTAACAGATTCAGAAATCGAATTTGAAAGTGATTCTGAATTTGATGTTGATTCAGAATTTGACAGTGACTCAGAGTTTGAGATAGATTCTGAATTTGATGTTGATTCTGAGTTAGAAGTAGATTCAGATTCAGACAATGAATGTGAGTTTGAGTTCGAGAGCGACTCTGATTCAGATGTATCAACTGTATACCAGTGTGTTGTTATATTCGTAGTTGTATCGATTAATGCATTGAATAATTGTACATGGGTCCCCTTTGTATTAGGGTTTACAACATTACCGTTAGAGTCCGTATAGTTCGGGGCATACTCCGGATGCATCGGTTTTAGAATTGTTTGGACATGAACTGCTGAACCATAGTTATTTCCGTATTGGTCATATCTATATCCAGAAAATCCATACCGTACTTGTAATGTGCTGTCCTCATAGACCACGACGAAAATGTCATTTTCAACTTTCTTCGCCTCTGCATTTGCTGTTATTTGAGCGGCCTCTGTACTGCTCACTATTGACCCTGTTGGTACTAGTAAACTTGTATTGTAACTTTGAGGGGCTAGAACTTCCGTCTCCATCACCTTAAAGAATCCAGTTGTATCCGCAGAATTATAATCAACTGTTCCAGTGTAAGTCGGATCTTTTACCCATATAGTCTTAACAAGGCTACCATTCTCATCTACTACTTCTGCCAGACGTTTAATATACGATGTTGCAATTGCACCATCATTATAAATCGTGCCTGGAGAATAAAGGCGTACCGTAGTACCACCTGTTGTACGTGCATAGTCATAGCCTACAAAATCACGTTTGGCAGATGGCGTAGCCATTTGACCACCAATACCTTTAACAGTGTAGGTTGCTATTGTTTTACCATCAGTTGTCTTATAGTATGTTGTGTATTCTTGATAGGTTGGAACCAAGGTATTAGTGAGCGTTCCACCGTTATACTGTAATTGTAGTTCGCCAGTTGTCGTAGTCGACGAAGTACTATCACCATAGGTAACAGTCAATGGTAAATTATTAGCGCCAGAGTAGTTTTGGAAATATGTAAAAGTTGCAGTTTGACCTTTTTCTAAAATATAACTTTCAACTACTGTATTTGTCGTCTTATTAACTAGTTCAACATAAGTTGTCGTCGTTGTCGTATCATAATCTAACGAATATCGGAAATAATAATTTTCTTTAATTGTTTGATCCGTTAATTGATCACCAAACCAGTTGAATTTTGAATAGTTAAAGGTAAAGCGTTCCGCTTCTGATGAAGGTGTAAAGCTTGTGTTATTTATTGGATTCGAAATTGCAGCACCGTTAGCAACATCCATTGATGGTGAGGCAGTTGACAAGGTATCAACCAAAACACCATATCCTTCGCCAACTTTGGTCACGGTTGCTGTCGTTGAAGTATTAAGAGCAAAAGTAATCACTCCGTCTTCATCATTTTCCAACAACAAAAGACCAATTGCTTGGTTGCTTGCTTGCAAACTGCTGATAATGGTAGCAAGGTCAGCCGCAGTTGCATCCGCATCTCCTAAGATGGTTTGAGCCAACAGCAGCTGATCACGACTGGTTCCAATTGCAGTTAGCAAGGCTTGACTTGGTGCAGTTTGGTTACTTGCGATTTGCACTAAAACCTCTGCTTCCGAAACAACTTGCTCTAAGGTTTGCTTTTCTTCTGCTACAGTTGTAGCGCCTGTTTCGCTCGCACTGGTTTCCGAACCTGTTTCACTTGCTGATGATTCACTTGTACTGGTTTCAGAGCTTGTCGAACTTGATGGCGTAGTCGATGCTGATTCAGATTCCGTATGTGATACAGAAGTTGATTCTGAAACAGAGAGCGATTCTGAAACAGAGAGCGACTCTGAAGCCGATTGACTTTCTGAGTTCGATACGGAC
>NZ_JAVIHI010000072.1:0-2883 GCF_036680365.1 Streptococcus sp. SS-4456
AAAATTCCTGTTTGGGCTAGCCCAAACAACTTAACCTCTGGAACTCTAGTTATCAATGAACTTGTTGCACTTGACTTGACAACGTGCGAATGAAAAAATAATTATTTTTTTCAAAAAAGTGTTGACAGGTGTCCATTCTCGTGTTATACTAGTTCTTGTGTTAAGCGGGGATGGCGGAATTGGCAGACGCGCAGGACTAAGGATCCTGTGACCGCTTTAGGTCGTGTGGGTTCAAGTCCCACTCTCCGCATAAGTGGACTAGCTAAGGCTGGTCCTTTTTGCATTTTTGGACTTGTAGTTGTTCATCATTTGTTATTTTGAATTTTGTTTTCATACTATGATGATGTTTTTAGTCTTCTTAGGAACGTTAATATACATTGGAAAATTTAAAAACAAGAAATACGAAGCAAGAGCATTTATATGGAGAGAAGCTATTTTATCATGAAACTTATGTGAAAATTTTCTCAAAACAGTATAGTTTCAACTAGCATTTTCAAAATAAAAATGGTAGAATAGAAGAGTATGAGGTGCAACCTCAAAAAATATTAGGAGGCTATCGAAATGCCATTAGTTTCAGCAGAAAAATTTGTCCAAGCAGCTCGTGACAACGGTTATGCAGTTGGTGGATTTAACACAAACAACCTTGAGTGGACTCAAGCTATCTTGCGTGCAGCAGAAGCAAAACAAGCTCCAGTTCTTATCCAAACTTCTATGGGTGCAGCTAAGTACATGGGTGGTTACAAAGTAGCTCGTAACTTGATTGCAAACTTGATTGAATCAATGAACATTACAGTTCCAGTTGCTATTCACCTTGACCACGGTCACTACGAAGATGCACTTGAGTGTATCGAAGTTGGTTACACTTCTATCATGTTTGATGGTTCACACCTTCCAGTAGAAGAAAACCTTGAAAAAGCAAAAGAAGTTGTAGAATTGGCACACGCTAAAGGTATCTCAGTTGAAGCTGAAGTTGGTACTATCGGTGGTGAAGAAGACGGTATCGTTGGTACTGGTGAATTGGCTCCAATCGAAGACGCAGTAGCAATGGTTGCAACTGGTATTGACTTCTTGGCAGCAGGTATCGGTAACATCCACGGTCCATACCCAGCAAACTGGGAAGGTCTTGACCTTGACCACTTGCGTAAATTGACTGAAGCTGTACCAGGTTTCCCAATCGTATTGCACGGTGGTTCAGGTATTCCAGATGCACAAATCCAAGAAGCAATCAAATTGGGTGTTGCTAAAGTTAACGTAAACACTGAGTGCCAAATCGCATTTGCAAACGCAACTCGTAAGTTTGCAGCGGCTTATGAAGCAAACGAAGCAGAATACGATAAGAAAAAACTCTTTGACCCACGTAAATTCTTGGCAGACGGCGTGAAAGCTATCCAAGCATCTGTTGAAGAGCGTATCGACGTATTCGGTTCAGCGAACAAAGCTTAATAATTCTGCGAAGAAATCTAAGATTTCAATCCAGTAAAACTTAAGATTTAAAAGAAGGATTTTGAATACGAATCCTTCTTTTTGATTTTCAAATCAGTTGCTTTAGAAAAGAGTAATTTCTATAAACTTTTGACGCAAGCCATTCTTTTTGGTATACTTGATTTTGAAAATCATTTTATTTTCTAAAAGGAGAAAGTATGACCAAACAAAGGATCAATACACTCGTTGGCTCAATTGGAGCCGTAATGGGAATTTTTGTCTTCCTAGCTTATATACCGCAAATCATTGCCAATATCAATGGTCAACAGGGACAACCTTGGCAACCGCTATTTGCAGCAGTTTCCTGCCTCATTTGGGTGGTTTATGGTTGGACAAAGGAGTCTAAAAAAGATTATATTTTAATCGCACCAAACTTGGCGGGAGTTGTGCTAGGGTTTGCGACATTTATCACATCACTGTAAGAGATATGAGTTGAGTGTTGAAAAAATGAAAATAATTCTTGCCAAGTCCAATCTTTTCTGTTAGAATAGTATGGTATGTGGTGCTAGCACATCCGATATATTTGATCAAATGAGGAGGAAGATACAATGGCTAAAGTATGTTATTTCACTGGTCGTAAGACTGTATCAGGTAACAACCGTTCACACGCTATGAACCAAACAAAACGCGCAGTTAAACCAAACCTTCAAAAAGTTACTGTTTTGATTGATGGCAAACCTAAAAAAGTTTGGGCTTCAGCTCGTGCTCTTAAATCAGGCAAAGTTGAGCGTGTATAATACGAAAGTCGTTAGAATAGTCTAGCGACTTTTTTTGTACCTGTAAATGAAAATAGTAAGTTGCTAGCTAGAAGTAGCTCTTCATTTTAGACATTTATAACATATCTGACAAACAAGAAATAATACTCAGCAAAAATTAAAAATAGCATGCAAGAACAATTACTATGTGTAAAATTTCAATATTTAAGTTCAGATTGGCGACTATCTGTACTCTGTTCAATAACTTCAAAATTGAAATATTCTGCATTCAATGTGATTGGTAGATAGCTTTCCTGATTTTAAATGAGTATGAACCGTCAGTTTCGCTTAAGTTTGTTCTTGTATACTGAATTCAAGCTAGAAATAGCGAATAACTTTTCTTTTACATATAATCTCGAGAGAACAGTGGCATGAAAAAAATATTTTAAAAGAGTTGACAAGAGCTGATGAAGATGATAGAATGATTGAGTTGTCTTTTAGGGAACCTGTTAACCGTTTGAAAAAAAGTTTCAAAAAGTAGTTGACAAGGTCAAATGAAGATGATAGAATAATTGAGTTGTCAAATCTGAAGCGACAGAACATGAAAAAGAAATTAAAAAAGTTTCAAAAAAGTGTTGACAATCAGTTGAAGAAATGATAAACTAAGATAGTTGTCGCGAGAGCGGCGAACAAGACCTTTGAAAAT
>NZ_JAVIHI010000073.1:0-2855 GCF_036680365.1 Streptococcus sp. SS-4456
ATCCGTTTCAGAGTCAATCTCTGAGTCAGTATCAGAATCCATTTCAGAATCAGTATCAGAGTCAATTAGCGAATCCGTTTCAGAGTCAATCTCTGAGTCAGTATCAGAATCCATTTCAGAATCAATCTCAGAATCGGTAAGCGAGTCAGTTTCAGGATCAATCTCAGAATCAGTAAGCGAATCCATCTCTGAATCGGTATCTGAGTCAGTCTCTGAATCCGTTTCAGAATCAGTATCAGAGTCCGTCTCTGAATCCATTTCAGAATCTGTATCAGAGTCAATCAGCGAATCCGTTTCTGAGTCAGTATCTGAATCTGTATCAGAGTCAATTAGCGAATCCGTTTCAGAATCCATCTCAGAATCAGTCAGCGAGTCAGTTTCAGAGTCAATTTCAGAATCAGTATCTGAATCAATTTCTGAATCAATCTCTGAGTCAGTATCAGAATCAATTTCTGAATCAGTCTCTGAGTCTGTATCTGAATCCATTTCCGAGTCCGTATCTGAATCAATCTCTGAGTCTGTATCAGAGTCAATTTCAGAATCAGTATCAGAATCAATTTCTGAGTCAGTATCTGAGTCAGTTTCAGAGTCCGTCTCTGAATCTATCTCAGAATCAGTAAGCGAGTCAGTTTCAGAGTCAATCTCAGAATCAGTATCTGAATCAATTTCAGAATCAGTATCAGAATCCATCTCAGAATCCATCTCAGAATCCATCTCAGAATCAGTTTCCGAGTCAATTAGTGAATCCGTTTCAGAATCTGTATCAGAGTCCATCAGCGAATCCGTTTCTGAGTCAGTATCAGAATCTGTATCAGAGTCAGTCAGCGAATCTGTATCTGAATCTATCTCAGAATCAGTAAGCGAGTCAGTTTCAGAGTCAATCTCAGAATCAGTATCAGAGTCCATCAGCGAATCCGTTTCTGAGTCAGTATCTGAATCAATCTCAGAATCCGTTTCTGAGTCAATCTCTGAATCTGTATCAGAATCAATCTCTGAGTCAGTAAGCGAGTCAGTTTCTGAGTCAGTATCTGAATCTGTTTCAGAGTCAATTTCTGAATCAGTATCAGAATCCATCTCAGAATCAGTAAGCGAATCAATATCTGAATCGGTATCTGAGTCAATCTCTGAATCAGTTTCTGAATCAATCTCTGAGTCTGTATCTGAATCCGTTTCCGAATCTGTATCAGAGTCAGTCAGCGAATCCGTATCTGAATCAATCTCAGAATCAGTAAGCGAGTCAGTCTCAGAGTCAGTATCAGAATCCATTTCAGAATCAGTATCAGAGTCGATTTCCGAATCTGTATCAGAATCCATCTCAGAATCGGTCAGCGAGTCAGTATCAGAATCAGTTTCAGAGTCCATTTCAGAATCAGTATCAGAATCATTCTCAGAATCAATCTCAGAATCAGTTTCAGAATCAATCTCAGAATTAGTCTCTGAGTCAGTATCAGAATCCATTTCAGAGTCAGTAAGCGAGTCAGTCTCTGAGTCCGTCTCTGAATCTATCTCAGAATCAGTAAGCGAGTCAGTTTCAGAGTCCATTTCAGAATCAGTATCTGAATCAATTTCTGAATCAGTGTCTGAATCCATCTCAGAATCAGTAAGTGAATCCGTTTCTGAGTCAATCTCAGAATCAGTAAGTGAATCAGTTTCAGAGTCAGTATCTGAATCAGTTTCAGAGTCAATCTCAGAATCAATCTCAGAATCAATCTCTGAGTCAGTCAGCGAGTCAGTTTCAGAATCAATCTCTGAGTCTGTATCTGAATCAATTTCTGAATCAGTTTCAGAATCCATCTCAGAATCAATCTCAGAATCAGTTTCCGAGTCAGTTTCAGAATCTGTATCAGAGTCAATTAGTGAATCCGTTTCAGAATCAGTATCTGAATCCATTTCAGAATCAGTAAGCGAATCAATTTCAGAATCTGTATCTGATTCAATCTCTGAATCAGTATCAGAATCCATTTCAGAATCGGTATCTGAGTCAATCAGCGAATCCGTTTCTGAGTCAGTCTCTGAGTCAGTTTCAGAATCCATCTCTGAGTCAGTATCAGAATCCATTTCAGAATCTGTATCAGAGTCGATTTCAGAATCAGTATCAGAATCAATCTCAGAATCAGTATCAGAATCAGTAAGTGAATCAGTTTCAGAGTCAGTATCTGAATCAGTTTCAGAGTCAGTATCTGAATCAGTTTCAGAGTCAATCTCAGAATCAATTTCAGAATCAGTATCTGAATCAATTTCAGAATCCATCTCAGAATCAGTAAGTGAATCAGTTTCAGAGTCAATTTCTGAATCAGTCTCAGAATCTGTATCAGAGTCAATCAGCGAATCAGTTTCAGAGTCTGTATCTGAGTCAGTTTCAGAATCCATCAGCGAATCCATTTCAGAATCAGTATCAGAGTCGATTTCAGAATCTGTATCAGAATCCATCTCAGAATCCATCAGCGAATCCGTTTCAGAGTCCATCTCTGAGTCTGTATCTGAATCCCTTTCAGAATCAGTAAGTGAATCTGTATCAGAGTCAATTTCCGAATCTGTATCAGAATCCATCTCAGAATCGGTAAGCGAGTCAGTTTCAGAATCCATCTCAGAATCAGTAAGCGAATCAACTTCTGAATCCGTATCTGAATCTATCTCAGAATCAGTCAGCGAGTCAGTCTCTGAGTCAGTATCAGAATCCATTTCAGAATCGGTAAGCGAGTCAGTATCAGAATCTATATCAGAATCAGTATCAGAATCAATTTCCGAATCCGTATCCGAGTCAGTCTCTGAATCCATTTCAGAATCAGTATCAGAGTCCATCAGCGAATCCGTTTCTGAGTCAGTATCTGAATCTGTTTCAGAGTCAGTTTCAG
>NZ_JAVIHI010000074.1:0-2783 GCF_036680365.1 Streptococcus sp. SS-4456
TTTTGGATTTTCTTTTCATCAATCAATTGATGAAGTTCTTCAATTTGCTTCTGACAGGCGGAAATATCCTTGTTGTTTTGTGCAATGGTATCAGCCAAGTGTTGTTTATAGTCACTTGTGATATTTACCTTCTTCGGCTGACTTTGTTTAACAGTTGATGCGAACGTTTGTACATCTTTAGATTCTGGAGAAGTAACACCTCCATTAGATGTTTTAGAGCCAACACCTCCATAGATATCGCCAGTAGGAGTTACATTCCTTTGAGGTTGATGAACATGAGGAGATAGACCAACATGTGAATCACTACCGAACCTCTTAAATTGTCCACCAATATTTCCGTTATTGGAATTAAAACCCGCTGAAGATGTATACAGCTTTACTTCAGCATCTGTGGAAACATTATTCTTAACATATCCTTCAAATGTTCTCTCTCCAGGTTGAGGTTTATATCCCCTACTATGTAAAGAATGACTAGAATCAACAATCGGTTCTGATACAGGTGCCTCAAGTCTTGGGGCATTAGGATCCGGACCTGATATTAGCTTTTGAGATGTAGATGTGTTAGAGCTAGTAGATGTCACATCTTTAACTGGTCTCGTATGTATGTAACCAGGTTCAAGAATCTCACCATATACCTTATTTCCATTGCCATCTACAGCTTCCACAGAGATTCTAGACTTATTAGGTCCAGGGTTGGACATTTGCTGAACTGGAGTCACATCCTTACGAGACTTCGTAACTGCGACATCTCCAGACTTCGGCTTGTTCATCGGTACATCCGCTTTGGCAGATTTCTTACTTGAAACACTACCTGAACTATTGGCAATAAGATTGAGACCGTAGTCTGTCGCGACATTTTTAAGAAAAATTGGATTCCCTGTCGCAAGGGAGATACCCGTATCTATAGAAGTATTAGTTTCTTCAAGTGCTTTTACATATCACTATATTATCAAGTGGCCATAAAAATATTTACTCCCTTCTATCATATCCAAAGCAATAAGGTTATCAACATATGAATAAATATGAGCAATCATTTCTGATTCTACGATATCAAAATAATCTACAGGACACTTTAATCCACTAATAGTTGATAGCATACTTGGAATAATAGACATTTTTAATGATTCTCCTGTATCAATTATCTGATAAGCACGCTGTAATAATTCTTTTGATAATTTCCCTAAAAACATTGATGAACCTTTATAAACATATAACTCTATCTGAGACTCTTGGAGTTTATCTAAAAAGAACTCTCCTATCTCCTCTAAAGAACTATCCTCTCCAATAATACTATAGAACCCTAGGAGGTTATCAAGCGAATCTCGCAAAATCATTTCAGAATTTGTGCCTTCCCATAGCTCTAAAAGTGATAATAGATAAGGAACTATTTGGTAAGACGCACCTCTATTGGCATATACTGCAAATGTTTCAACTACATCTTCTGAAGCATCCGCCAAAAAATGAAAATTATCAATATTTTTGAAATCTCGATGATTACCAACCATTAGAAACAGACGTACACAACAATCTATTATTTCAGAATTCGAAGATGAATTCATTATTTTTATTAAATGATCTTTTACAGTAAAATCACCTAGTTTAAGTATTTCAACAATTATTTCTAGACACTCTTTGGAATCATGACAATTTTTCAAATGTTGGTGCAAAATAGGAAGATGATGCGGTTCTCGTGCCTCACCTAACCATATTCCAGAATACATTTCATTCATACTTATTACCTCAAACCACTCTTTCTTTGCCAGTTCAATACCTGATTTTGAAAATTCGTAACTTCGGTATGCTGAGGATTATTGCCGAATACATATAAACCAGACTCAGTTTGGTGAATCTTCAGAACTTTAGCATCTGCTTTTCCGTAGCCTTGCTCATGATAGAAGGACATATCCATATCTCCAAATTTTTCTCTTTTGATGGTTGACTCACCAGTAAATTGAATATTTTCTGGGACATTTTCACCACCAAAAGCTAGAGCTTGTCTATGATGCCCTCTAGGTAATTCCTTTCGTCTTACCAAATCATTATATTCTTTTCGTTTCAACGCAACATCTTCACTTGATACAAATTTAGCAGTATCAGGATCTGCATACCAATCTGGATTGCTTTCAAAACGCCTTTTAGCTTCATCATAATATGGACCATATACCTGTTGGTCTTGACTTAGAGTTTCTTTTCCTAAATTATTAGGATTAGGCCCAGGGTTAGACATTTGCTGAACAGGAGTAGATGACTGACGAGACTTCGTAACTGCGACATCTCCAGACTTAGGTTTATTCGTCGGTATATCCGCTTTGGCAGATTTCTTACTTGAAACACTACCCGAGCCATTGGTAATGAGATTGAGACCATAGTCTGTCGCGACATTCTTAAGAGAAATTGGATTCCCTGTCGCAAGGGAGATTCCCGTATCTATGGCTGTCTCAACACCTGCCTCAACACCTGCACTAACGACATGACGAAGAGTCTGATTGGTAATGTTTTGGGTCACATTGGCTGCTACATTGGCACCAGCTCCAATAAATTGACCACCTACAAAACCTGTAATAGCTCCTAGTCCTGCTCCTTTTAGCGTTGAACCAGCCAATGCCCAACCACGCTGACCTGTGCTATAAGCGTCATAGCCAGATATAATGGCTCCAGAAGCTGCACCTCCAATAGCCATAGCTACCGGTGTACCTAGACCACCGGTAGCTACGGTAAGGGCAATACCAACACCAATAGCACCAGCTGTGACAGCTACCTTCTTCCAGTCGATTTTCTTAACG
>NZ_JAVIHI010000075.1:0-2581 GCF_036680365.1 Streptococcus sp. SS-4456
GCTCACAGCTCACAGCTCACAGCTCACAGCTCACAGCTCACAGCTCACAGCTCACAGCTCACAGCTCACAGCTCACAGCTCACGCTGATTATGTAATCGGACGTGTTTTTTGTCAAGCATTAAAACAGGCTTTTTCACGTTTTTGTGAGAAAGTTTTTTATATCCTTTCAATTAGTGAGGTGGCATAATGGTCATCTCACTAATTGAAAATAAAGTCTCTGAAACGAAGACAGAAAATATCTTTAGAGAATTTTATGAACCAAATACTTTTTTAGAGAAAAGTGCTATTCCTGATGTATACGGATTTAAATCAAAACAAGGTACAGACTATAAGGGTTTTCCTGATTTTTTCTTAGATAAACAATCCTTTGCAATTATTGTTGAAGCAAAAGCCTTAAAACATTCCTCCGCCGAAGCTGAAGTAAAGTGGTATATGGAAAATAATCTATTGCATAATGGGATAATCGGCATAGCAATATCAGGTCAAGAACTGAGCCAGATTAAAGTTACCTATTATTACAAGGAAACTCCCCAATCTGATATTATTCCATTTCATATAAAAGATAAACTACTTAGCCTTAAAAACTTAGAAAAACTATTCATACAAAAATTTAAAGGAGAAATTGTAAGTGAATCGGAATTAACTAATATACTCAAACAGTTAAATGAGACATTCCATGCTGGAGGAAAAGTTCGAGATACAGATAGAAGTTTATTTTTCTCAGGTATATTGATAGCCTTGCGGAACAACAATTTCAGAAACCAATATAAGCATACTACTGCACCTGATGTTGAAGATACCGCTACTACAGATGCAACCATATTAGAAGCTCATAATTTAAACAAGTCTCTATTAGATGCTATAGAAACAGAACTAAAACGAAAAGTCAATAATCTTTCAAAAGAGTTTAATTGGAGAGATAGATTTTCGTTTATTTCAAATATAGACTATCATTTAGAAGACTACATAAATCTTATCTCTCTTATAGAAAATAAAATTTTCGTTCCATTTATTAACAATGAAAAATTAGATATTTTAGGAAAAGCCTATAAAATATTCTTATCACGTTCAGGTCAAGCTGAAAATAAGAATATTATTTTAACTCCAGACCATATAAAATCCTTGATGGTAAAATTAGCTCGTCTCAATGTCGATGATGTTGTCATAGACACTTGTATGGGGTCAGGAGGTTTCTTAATGGAAGCACTTGAGATTTTAAGTAGCTTAGCTCAAGATGACCTTGAGAAGCAAGATTATATTAGACAAAATCAGTTGATAGGTTTTGAAAACGATTCTGTATTATTCGCATTAGCGTGTTCAAATATGTTCTTGCATGGTGATGGTCGCTCTAATTTGATGTTCCGGAGTAGTTTGCTGTCAGACACCTCGCAAGCAATAGTAAATAATAGAGATGCAATTCTTCTCGAAAAAATCAGAGAAAAGAAACCAACAAAGTGTATCATCAATCCTCCCTATGAAAAAACTAGCCCTATAGATTTCACTAAACAGGCTATTGAATATCTTGAACCTAATGGTAAACTCATTATCATTATGCCTACACCAACACTTAGAAAATATCAGGAGGTAGATGGAAAAACAGAGGAAATTTTACGAATGGCTAAATTGGATTTTGTAATCAAAATGCCATTTAACCTGTTTACTGAACAAGGTCGGTCGGTGAACACATCAATTTTTGGATTTACAAAGACAAAGCACAATGAAAATGACGAAGTATTATTCTACAACTTAGAAGAAGATGGCTTTGAATCTATTCAGCATAAAGGAAGAGTTGATGTTGCCAATCGGTGGAATGACATTGAAAATCAAATTATAGATGCTATTCAAAATAGCAGAGAAATCAAAGGCATATCAGAGAAACGAAAAATATATAAAAACTCTGTCTTAAATTGTTCAGGCTATATAGAACTGGAAGAAAACACATCAAAAACATTAGTGAAATTTAGCGATATTTTTGAAATTTCTCCAAAAGGTAGTCTTGCTTCAACCAAAAATGACCCTAGCGGAAAATATGATTTTATTACCGCTTCAGATGAGTGGAAAAAACATTCATCTTATGATTATGATAAAGAAGCCCTTGTATATGCACTTTATGCAGCAGGTTCTTTAGGAAAATCTCAATATGTTAACGGAAAGTTTACACCAAGTAATTTATGTGTTGTTCTGACACAAAAAAATGAGAAATACCCTGTAAATTTGAAGTTTTATAACTGGTATCTTGAAGCCATTCGTAAACAACTTGTATCTGATTTAGCAGACGGTACATCTAAATTAACTATTCCAAGAGATGACTTGCTACCTGATTACTACATAGAATATTTCCCCATCGAGGAGCAGGATAGATTTGTGGAAAAATATATAGTGCCTTATGAAAAACTACAACAAAGACTGAAATTAGAAGAAGAAAAACTCAAAGATGAAATGTCTTCCCTAATTTAAGTAACTTCAATGAAAAAGACGATTTCCGAAAGTGAACTGCACCCCAAAAGTTAGACAGAAAAAATCTAACATTTGGGGTGCTATTTTTATGAAATTGAGCTATGAAGACAAAATCGAAATCTA
>NZ_JAVIHI010000076.1:0-2463 GCF_036680365.1 Streptococcus sp. SS-4456
CTGAGATAGATTCAGATACGGATTCGCTGACTGACTCTGATACAGATTCGGAAACGGATTCAGATACAGACTCAGAGATTGATTCAGAAACTGATTCTGAGATTGACTCAGATACTGATTCAGAGATTGATTCAGAAACTGACTCGCTTACTGACTCAGAGATTGATTCTGATACCGATTCAGAGATTGACTCAGATACCGATTCCGAAATGGATTCTGATACAGATTCGGAAATCGACTCTGATACAGATTCTGAAACTGACTCTGAAACAGATTCAGATACTGACTCAGAAACGGATTCGCTGATGGACTCTGATACTGATTCTGAAATGGATTCAGAGACGGACTCGGAAACGGATTCGCTGATTGATTCTGATACGGATTCTGAAACAGATTCGCTGATTGACTCAGATACCGATTCAGAAATTGATTCGCTGACTGATTCTGAGATGGATTCTGAAACTGACTCTGAAACGGATTCTGATACTGACTCAGAGATTGATTCTGAGATTGACTCGGAAACTGACTCGGAAACTGATTCAGATACTGACTCTGAAACTGATTCACTTACTGATTCTGAGATGGATTCAGAAATTGATTCAGATACGGATTCTGAGATTGACTCTGAAACTGACTCGCTTACTGATTCTGAGATAGATTCAGATACGGATTCGCTGACTGACTCTGATACAGATTCGGAAACGGATTCAGATACAGACTCAGAGATTGATTCAGAAACGGATTCTGAGATTGACTCAGAAACTGATTCTGAGATAGATTCAGAAACGGACTCTTTTACTGATTCGGAGACGGACTCGGAAACGGACTCTTTTACTGATTCGGAGACGGACTCAGAAACGGACTCTTTTACTGATTCGGAAATAGACTCAGAGACAGATTCTCTTACTGATTCTGAAATAGACTCGGAGACGGATTCTCTTACTGATTCTGAAATAGAATTTGAAATTGATTCTGAATTTGATGTTGATTCAGAATTAGATAGTGACTCAGAGTTTGAGATAGATTCTGAATTTGATGTTGATTCTGAGTTAGAAGTTGATTCAGATTCAGACAAGGACAATGAGTTAGAGTTTGAAAGCGACTGAGACTCTGATTGATCTACTGTATACCAATGAGTTGTCTCATTCACAGAGGTAGACAAAGGACTTCCTAAACCATATTGAGTTCCATAATCTCCCACACCAGTCGAACTAGAGCCAGGCGTCCAAAGCCCCCAGTTACCAGCTCTATCCAACGACTGTCTTCCAAAGTAAAACCTGCCATATTGAGTCCCACCTTGAGCTGCTCCCCCTGTCCAGTACCCGATTAAACGCCAATTTTGAGCTGGACTAGTGTAGAAGACCATAATACGTTGCCCATTGTAAGTGGTCGTTGTATAACTTGGTTCAATAGTCGAATAAGTATTATAATTAGTCCCTGATGTTGAAGTCGAAGCTTTTATCTCACTTGTTTCAAATATCTTGATAAATCCAGTCGTATCTGTACCATTCCAATCAACTGTACCTGTATAGGTTGGATCACGATAATATAAACTTCTTTTGATTGTCCCTTGATCATCAATGACTGTAATCAAGGTTTTCGTTCCCTGTTCTTCAACCTTAGCGTGCATATAGGTGGTACCTGGAGTCAAAGCTCTGGTTGAAGTGGCATTTGTGGTCGTGGAATAATCATATCCAACAAATGTACGATCGCCAGATGGTGTCACTGTTTGTCCACCAATTGTCATGACAGAATAAGTAGCAATAATGGTACCGTCTGTTGTTTTATAATAGGTCGTATTTAGTGTGTATGTTGGCACCAATGTAGTCCCATATACATTAGCCGAGCTGGTACTAAACCTTAATCCACCAGGAATTCCTGAAGCTGTTGCCAAGGAAGTGTCATAGGTAATAGTAATTGGTGAGTTATCAGTATCTAGAGTGCTTGGATAAGTAAAGGTTGCACTAGATCCAGGATCAATTTTATAAGACTCTAATACTGTGCCAGTTTTACTTACCAATTCTGCCAGTACTGTGTAAGTACTTGGATCTTCGTCTAATGAATAGCGAATATAAGCATTTAAAGCTGTACCGCCTGAACTCTTATGGTTTTGATCATAAGTATCTGTTGCTGTATAACTAAATGTATGCCAACCAGCTACACTTGTACCAGCATATGGCGATGAAAATGTCAAATCAGTCACTTTCGCCCCTTTAGCATCTGTCATTTCAGGGGTTGCCGTTGAAAGTGTATCAACTAAGATACCCTCACCCTCGCCAACTTTAAGTGTTGCTGTCGTTGAAGTATTAAGAGCAAAAGTAATCACTCCGTCTTCATCATTTTCCAACAACAAAAGACCAATTGCTTGGTTACTTGCTTGCAAACTGCTGATAATGGTAGCAAGGTCAGCCGCAGTTGCATCCGCATCTCCTAAGATGGTTTGAGCCAACAGCAGCTGATCAC
>NZ_JAVIHI010000077.1:0-2229 GCF_036680365.1 Streptococcus sp. SS-4456
GTAACCGCCAAATAACAAGGTATATTGAAAAAGGCTCCAAAGTCCTGTTGACTCTGGAACCTTTTTCTATTTACATGCTCTCTTAATATTTTTATCCCATGGCAAATAGGCTTCTAAAACCTCCTTTTTTGAGAGCGTCTCCTCGTTAGGTAAGTGTTCTAGAAGATAAGTCATATATTTCTCTGCGTCAAGTCCATGCCTCTTGGCAGTTTCTAAAAGACTCAGAATGACAGCTGTAGACTTGGCGCCCTCAAAGCTCTGAGAAAACAGCCAATTTTTTCGGCCCATAACCAAGGTCTTCATTGCCCTCTCAGCCATATTATTGGACAGGACTAAGTCACCGTCCGAGAGAACGGTTCGGAATGTGGCTTCGTAGTTGAGGCTATACTCTATTGCAGTGCCCAATTTGGAGCCTGACAAGACGGCCTGATTGCGACACCAGTCAAAGAACTCATCCATCAAGGGTGCCAACTCTGTTTGTCGTTTATGCAGTCGCTCCTCGCTAGACAAGTCAGCCCAGTCACTCTCCAAGGCAAACAGGCGGTCGCAATAAGCTAAACCTTTAGCTCCTAAAGAAGTCTTGTCTGTCTTCTTAGGAGTCGCATCAAAGAACTTTCGTCTGACGTGAGCCCAACAACCAACCAGCTGAGCCTTGTCTAATTGGCGATAAGCACTCCACATATCACAATGTACGTAGCCCGCATAGTCCCCAAGAAATTCCTCCACAACCAAGCCACTCCGACGCTTGTCATGATGATAGAGGGTGATTCCCTTTCTCTCATGCTTCCCAGACAAGAAGGTCCAGTAGAATGTCAACTGGCTATCATTTTCTAAGACCTTGTAGGAGGTTTCATCCGCATGGAGAATAGGTTGCTCCAACAATTTCTCGTGCAACAGGTTATAAATCGGCTCGAAATAATACTGACTAGACTTGATGTGCCAGTTGGCTATTTCCTTCCGACTGATGGGCAGACCAAGCTTATGCCAGTCCTCTTCCTGACGGTAATTGGGTATCTTCAGATTGAATTTCTGGTGAATGGTGTGGGCGATGATGGAAGCCGAACCCAGGCTATGTGCCAAAGGTGCCTTAGGAACGGGAGCCTTGATAATCTTATCGCTTAGATTCTTCTGACTACATGCCTGACACTTGTATGCGTGTTGAACATGATCAATCCGCTTTAATTGTGCGGGAATGAAGACCAACTCTTGTCGTTGAACAGTAGAACCAATCTCCTTCAACTGACCATGACAGTCTGGACAAGTGCAGTCTTTGCCCTGCAATTCGTGATGAACAATCTCTGGAGTGAATTGACTAAAAATAGCCTGACGAACTCCCTTAGCTTTCTTGCGTTTATAAGTAATCGTTTCTGTTTCAACTGGGTAAGTCAGCTTCTTCTTCAGGGAGGCTTTCCTCCCCAAACAAGCTCAACTGACCAGGTTGATACACGACCTTCTCTGATGATTTTCCGTAAAGTTTCTGTCTCAGATACTCAACCTGTTCACGAAGGAGGGTTAGCTCGTTGGTCATGATTTCAATAGTTTTTGTTAGACTTTCAATCACTTTATCTTGTGACTCCATGGACTTACCTCCTTCTTTTTATCTCATTATACACAAAGAAAAGCCATGATTTCAATAGAAATCACGACTTTTTGAAACATTTATTTTTGGAATGATAGAAAATCCTTTCATGAGCCAATCTACTTGTTCGGAAGTTAGAGCCTTGACCTCTTCTTCATTGTTTGGCCAGGTCAATTTCCCATTTTCAAAACGTTTATACAATAACCAAAATCCCTGTCCATCCCAATAAAGAGCCTTGAACCGGTCTTTTCGACCTCCGCAGAAGAGATAGACCTGACCGGAGAAGGGATCCAGATTAAATTGACTTTTGACAAGATAGGCGAGAGAGTCAATCCCCTGACGCATATCCGTTTTCCCGCAAACCAAGTAGACTTGACCTAAATCACTGAGTCTGATGGTCATAATGCAGCACCTTATCCAAAATCATTTCCATTACTTCAGGGTTGATAGATTGGAAAAATGTGACTTCCGTTTTTCCGAGACGAATTTTCATCAGAATATCGTTTCTGCTTTTCTTTTCAAAGCGGCGAGATTGGGGAATAGTCAATGGGACGATGGGCTGAGACATAATGAATCCTCCAGTTTGTTTTTTATAACAGTATACTGGAGTAAGGAATGAGTGGATAGATACCTTGTTATTGGGCGGTTAC
>NZ_JAVIHI010000078.1:0-1861 GCF_036680365.1 Streptococcus sp. SS-4456
TACATCGCTTTGAATATTGAAAAAGAGAGAACGAAGTTCGTCCTCTCTAGGTGTTAGCTTTTCATCTACCCACTACAGTTGACAAAGAGCCGAAAAATTTCTGAAATGAAATAGCTTAACCTAAAACTTCAAAATCATCACTACCATCGGCTTCACCTGTTAGACACGTGAAGCACATGTAGCTCCCTACCAGTGCACTCCCTGCTACCCAAATAGGAGATCCACAATTCATACACCTTGCCCCTCCTTCTTTTTCTTCAAGTACTGCACGCAAGGTTTCTTCAAGCTCTTTGGGATTGATGTCTGGATTATTATTGATAGTCAATTCGACAAATTCTTTGATTGAAATAAGATTCAATACTTTACCTCCGTTCTAATCTATTTTTTAGTCCGTGTCCATCTAAGCACTTATCATATCTTTATTGCCAATAAATCCATCCAATTTTTTGGAAAACCATAGTGTCTCAAATCCACTTGTTCTTGATTACTTTCTTCCAGAAGCTTTTGTAATTTTTTATTCCAAAAATTCTTAGTTTCTATGGACATTGACAAGATAAGATGTCTCATTGCTATAAAATAGATAAATAGTGTCTTGCTATCATTCTCTGAGTCTGTCACTAGCAACTCTCTGTCAGAATGATGAAAAGCTGGCAGTGTATGGTGTAAGCGACCATATAATCTGCCATTGTGTGAGCAAATATTCCTAAGATAACGAAGAGCGTTACACCAAGACAATAAGATTTTAGCTGGAATGTTATCATCCTTGTCCAAGGGAAGACTAATATAGGCAGCAACCTTATTTCGATATTCTGGTTGTAGGGCAACGAGGAAGGACGCTATATTTCCAAATGTCATTAAACGAAAAACGGTCCAAGGTAACACGACCCCATATTGGTTAATCTGATTCTTGATTGTGGCATCATCTTGTTTTTCCAAAATCAATCGTGACAAATGATATTTTGTTTTCAAAACAATATCCAGCCTCTTAGGATTTTCTTTTCGGTATTTAGATTGTTCTGAATAATAGAGAGTATCATCTTCAAAAATATAAGAAGTTTTATTGTATCCAATCGTCAGAGCATCAGCTGTACTCTTCTTCAAAAAAACTTCGATACGCTCCAATATCTCTTGAAGAAAATTTCTAAAGTAGCTATCAAATAAGTAAACTCTTTTTGCTTCTATGTATTTTCTGTCCACCAACTTCCCATATTGAGAGAATGATTGGAAGTCTATATCTCTTAAAAAGTCAATACAATCCTGTTTATAAAAATCATCATTCCCATTGTATTTGAAAGACCAGTTAGAGTTTTCTTTCATATGGACATATAACCGTTCTTCAGTTAAAGCCGGCTCAAGAGAACATTTTAATTGAGTTGGTGCTAATACTGGTCTATAAACCAACCTAGTTTTATCAGTAATATCTAAATCTAACGGCAAATAGTCCTTAAAATTTATTAATTCAAATACATTATTAGGCATAAAATATCTCTCCGCAATATGAAAAAAGGCCACCTAGTTATACATTGCTGTACCTTCGATGACTTCTAATCTAACTAAATTATACCACAACACCTCCTACTAAGCAAGAAATATTTTTACTTCGTTTGATTCAACGATGACACATATTTCAAAAAACAGGCCAAAATAATTGGTCTGTTATTTGTTATTATTGCTCTCTCGCCTACCTTGTCTAAATCTCTCAATGTTTTTTTCCAACTGCTCAGTATTCAGTTTATTTTTCGCTTCTTGAATTGACTTATCAAGACTTTCTTCCTCATCGGTTATAATGTCCCTAGATATTTCCACTCTCTCACTAGACTTGAAACTAGAATCAAAGACCACATCTAGGAGTTGCTCTACT
>NZ_JAVIHI010000079.1:0-1635 GCF_036680365.1 Streptococcus sp. SS-4456
AAAACATACTAAGATTAGTAGTGAAGAAATCTCCGACGGGAGAGAGTACTCACTACTTTTTTCATTCTCAAGATGATAAAGTAGAGGTGTCTTGTTAAGTCGAGGGTTCTTTTGACGCTAGACGTCGCGACAAAAACTGGCAAGACACCTGTTTTAGGAAGAATGTTATCAAAGTATGTGGGACGCCAGACGTCGAGTATTGAAAATGACATCGCTAAAACAAGGAATCATTCAAGACAAAGAGGTAGTATCATGCGAGTAGTATTTGGGATTGACGTGAGTAAGGTAAGTTCAGAAGTAGCCATTCTAGTCAATGGCGAGAAGGTACATAACTACACCATGTCCAATGATGCCATTGGCTTTTCCCGGCTACTTGGCGATTTGAAAACCGTCCACAAGCCAGAAATCATCTTTGAAGCAACAGGCGTCTATTCTCGTCGTCTTCAAGCTTTTCTGGATGAACATAGCTACGCTTATACACGGCTCAATCCCTTAGAAGCCAAGAAGCAACTGGATAGCTTGCGTGTGCGGAAAACAGATCAAATTGACGCTGAAAAACTGGCTCAGTCTCAGTTTGTACTGAATCGTAAACCCACTTATATCCAAGAAGAAGTCTATCAAGATCTGCGAGATCTCAGTCGATTCTATCAGAACTTAACCGAGGACATCGTTCGAGCTAAAAATCGTCTGCACAAGGTCTTACAGGTCACTTTCCCTGAAT
Source organism: Streptococcus sp. SS-4456 (assembly GCF_036680365.1). Lineage (NCBI taxonomy): Bacteria > Bacillati > Bacillota > Bacilli > Lactobacillales > Streptococcaceae > Streptococcus > Streptococcus sp. SS-4456. The sequence goes on from NZ_JAVIHI010000079.1 coordinate 722, forward strand.
TGGAAACTATCTTGTCAACGCCAACTGGGGAACAATACTGGAACTTGGTCATAGCCTTTCCTTGCAAGGACTTCGTTCTTGAGTTAAGCAAGGATGAACTCTCAAAGAGCATCCGTCTGTCCACTTCAAAACGGATTTCTGACAAGCGTGTGGCTTACTTAGCAGAGAAGCTGACAGCACTAGCCAATCAATCTTATTGTGCCGTTAAGAAAAACTCTCCAATCATGGAAGAGGTGCGTTACTATGCGAAAGAATTGCTTAGACTTTCTGAACAGAGACAAGCAGTCTTAGACGAAATGGTGGAACTAGCCCAACCTTTACCAGAGTATGACATTCTGCTTTCTATTCCTGGTATCGCTGAGACTACTGCAACAAGTATTATTGGCGAACTGGGAGATATTCGCCGTTTTCAGTCTGCCAATCAAATCAATGCCTTTATCGGTATTGACCTGAGACACTATGAATCTGGAAACTTCATCGCTAAGGAACACATTACCAAGCGTGGCAATCCCTATGCTAGAAAGATTCTGTTCAAATGCATTCACAATATCGCTTCAGCTAGTCACACCAATCCTTGCCATATAGCAGACTTTTATGAGAAACGAAAAAGGCAATCGCAAATGACTTCAACCAAGCCACACACGATTGCCTCCATACATCGTCTCATTCGGACAATGTATTACCTCATAACGCACAACAAACTTTACGATTATCGTTCTACCCAAAATCAGTAAGATTGTTTATGCTATATTATTGTAACACCTTATCAAAAATTTTCAACATAAGGTGTTAATTTCGTGTACTCTTTTTTACACGAAACTTTAGTCCAAAAGAAAACAATTTCCTTATTTTGACTATTGAACTCAACATATTTTTCATCAAATACCTTGATAGACTTGACAAATGGTAGAAAA
>NZ_JAVIHI010000080.1:0-1561 GCF_036680365.1 Streptococcus sp. SS-4456
TCTTCGTCAACGTGGTTTGTTACAACCTTCTTAGCAGGTGTTTCTACTTTGCGGTAGATGTGAGTTGTGTTACCGTCTGGATCTGTTACAGTCTTACCTGTGAACTCGTATCCTGGGATTGACTTGTTAGGTGTTGTACCCTCTTCTTGCGGTGCAATTGGGTTACCATCTTCGTCAACGTGGTTTGTTACAACCTTCTTAGCAGGTGTTTCTACTTTGCGGTAGATGTGAGTTGTGTTACCGTCTGGATCTGTTACAGTCTTACCTGTGAACTCGTATCCTGGGATTGACTTGTTAGGTGTTGTACCCTCTTCTTGCGGTGCAATTGGGTTACCATCTTCGTCAACGTGGTTTGTTACAACCTTCTTAGCAGGTGTTACTTTACGGTATACATAAGTTACTACAGTTTCACCTTCGACAACTTTACCATTTTCAGTACCGTCAACACGAACAAGTTCGTATTCTTCACCATTAAATGTGATTGTACCTGGCTTGTTATCTGTTGTGTCGTATGGTGTATCTACATCTGATGATGGTGTATCTGTAACAGGTTTAGAGATAACTGTACCATCTTCAGTAACATAGTTCACGACTACTGTACCTTTAGGTGATACTTTACGGTAAACGTGAGTCACATTGCCATCTTCATCAATAGTAGTCTTACCTGTAAACTCATAACCTGAAATTGATGTGTTTGGTTTAGTGCCATCTTCTTGTGGTGAAATAGACTTACCATTCTCATCAACGTGGTTGGTTACAGGAGATTTAACTGCGCTAGATACTTTACGGTATACGTAAGTTACTTCAGTTGTACCCTCAACAACAGAGCCATTTTCATTACCTTGTGTCAATACTGGAACAAGTTCATAGACAGAACCGTCAGCTGTAGTAATTGTAGTTGGTTTGTTATCTGTTGTATTGTAAGATGTACCTGTTGAAGTTGAGCTTGTATCTTCTACTGGAGAAGCAATCACATTACCTTCAGTGTCGATGTAGTTAACAACAACGTTACCCTTCACTTCTTCATATACGTAAGTCACTTGCTTGTCTTCGCCTGGAGTTACTGATCCATTTTCTTCACCAGTAGTCAAGCTTGGAACAAGTTTGTAAGTCTTACCATCTTCAGTAGTGATTGTAGTTGGCTTGTTATCTTCAGTTGTGTATGTCTTACCTGGTTCAGCGTTCTCTTCATCCTTAACTGGAGATTTGATTACTGTACCGTTAGTTGTTACATAGTTAACTGTTACTGAACCTGCTGGCTCGTAAACGTAAGTTACTTCTGTAGTACCTTCTACAACTTTACCAGACTCGTTATCGCCAGCTTTCACTTCTTTGTAGTAGTAAGTAACACCGTTGTGTTTGATAACAGCTGGTTTGAAATCTGTTGTATCGTAAGTTGTATCAAGAGCCGCATCAGTAGTGTCGTTTACTGAAGTTGCAATTGTTTCACCATTAGTGTTCACATAGTTAACGACAACGCTACCGTTTGGTTTTGGAGCTGGAGTTGTTACTTTTTGGTAAACATAAGTTACTTGAGTTGTACCTTCAACAACAGAACCAT
>NZ_JAVIHI010000081.1:0-1416 GCF_036680365.1 Streptococcus sp. SS-4456
GGCTCTTTGTCAACTGTAGTGGGTAGATGAAAAGCTAACACCTAGAGAGGACGAACTTCGTTCTCTCTTTTTCAATATTCAAAGCGATGTAAATCTTTGTTTTAAAGTTCTTAAAGTTCCTAAAGCCGAAAGCCTGTCTCTTGATGTCCTTGATGAGTTTATTAGTTGCTTCCAGTTTAGCGTTGGAATAGGGTAGCTCAATGGCGTTCGTGATATAAGTTTTATACTTTAGAAAGGTCTTAAAAACGGTTTTGAAGGCAGGATTGACAAGGTTAAGGTTGTCTTCTAGAATCTCGAAGAAATAGTTCGAGTTCTTCTCTTGGAAATGGAAGAGGAGAATCTGGTAGAGGTCATAATAGAATTTTAGTTGATCTGAGAACTCGAGTGTTTTCTGAACAACCTCTTTCGGTGTCAAGGTTTGCCCAAAGGTGCGAGAATAAAAGAGGTTCTGAGACAGTTTACGGCTATCTTTTTGAAGAATCCGCCAGTGATTTTTCATGGCTCGATAAGGTAGGGAAGGTGTATCAAATGTTTTCATAATGTCAATTCTAGTCGACATCATAGCCCGGCTCAGGTGCTGGATAACGTGAAATCTATCAAGAACAATTTTCGCTCTTGGAAATAGCTGTTTGATGATGGGAATATAGCTACCCGACATGTCCACCGTCACGATCTTGACAGTCTCTCTAACCACCCTAGGATACTTGTAGAAATAGTTCTTTATGGTTGCTTGGCGGTTATTCTCTAGAATGGTCACAATGCGTCTCGTCTCAAAATCCTGGGCAATAAAGGCAAGTTTTCCTTTGTTTCGACTAAATTCATCCCAACTTAAGACTTTTGGTAATTTCGTAAAATCTTGAGGAAATTGAAACTGAGCCAATTTTCTCTGTACGACGGAAACAGAAATGTGTAGTCTCCTAGCGATAGCAGAGTTGGTCATGTTTTCTGTGTGTAGTTGAGTGACTTTCTCCCAGATTGGTTGGGAAATCTGACAGTTTTTCTTGACCAGAGGGGTCTCAGAAACGGTTACTTTTTGGCAAGATTTGCACTGAAACCGCCGTTTCTTAAGCAGTAGGAGGGATGGAAAACCCTGACAATCCAAAATTGGAATTTTTGAGGGCATTTGAAAATCGTACTTGATACATTTTTCTTGGCAATGAGGACAGCTAGGACTGTCGTAATCTAGCTTTGCCCTGATTTCTAGATGGGTTTGATGTTTCAAAACGAAGAGAATTTTAATGTTTTTATCTTTGATTCCGATTAGTTCTGTGGTATGATAAAGCTGTTCCATATGAACCCTTTCTAATGAGTTGTTTAGTCGCTTTTCATTATAGGTCATATGGGACTTTTTTTCTACACTCAAAAAGGCTCCATAATCTCCACGGTGGATTTACCCACTACAGAAATTATAGAGCC
>NZ_JAVIHI010000083.1:0-1394 GCF_036680365.1 Streptococcus sp. SS-4456
TCAGATTGCAGACAAACATCGTTTTGGTGTTTGTCTTTTTTACTGTTTTTAGAGAAAAATGGCTGTTTTAATGCTGAAACCACCCCATCTGGACAAAATAAAAAGGCCTTCTTGTCATCCTTTTAACTAGTTTTTTGAGATTTAAGCACGCCAAAGTCAGTCCAATCTTATCCTCCATTTTGGACTTGCCTTTTTCTCTCGTGTAGCGCAGATTATGGTATTCCTTGGCTGTGCCAAATAGCCGTTCAATCGTCTCTTTCCGATGTTGGTAGAGCTCCTTCATCCCTCTTTGATGACGAATATCCTCGCTCTGTTCCAAATACTCCTTCCAAATATGCCGTGTGACAACTTTTTGATGGTTCTTACTGGTCGTACATACTGATAATAGGGGACAGTTGGCACAAATTGCAGGATCACTTTTGTATTCTCGGTAGCCTTCTCGGGTAGTCGTGCGATAGGTCAAGGCCTGATGTTCAGGACACAGGATACAATCGAAGTGTTCGTCATAGACAAAATCTTTAGGACGAAGTTGTCCCTTCTTCCCACGGGGACGGGTGTAGGGAAGGACAGGAGTGATTTCCTTATCAATTAGAAACTTGGCAATACTGGGAGTTTTATAGCCCGAATCCGCAATGATATACTCTGGTTTCAAGGGTTCAAGCTTGGCGAAAAGTGCAGGAAAAGCCTGACTGTCATGGATATTACCAGCCTCAACACTATAAGCAAGTGCCCAGCCATACTTATCACAGGCAACTTGGGCAGAATAAGCGAAAACTTCCTTATGCTCACCTTTGTGGAACCAGCCACTTTCTGGGTCGGTTGTGGAGATTTTCTTAGCGATGGGCTCTGGCTCTTTGGCGGGCCCGAGCGGCTTTTTTCCGTGCTTTACCCGATCTTGATTAATTTCGATTTCCAGCTGTTCACTCATGAATTTGGCCTGCTTTTCCACCTCTTGGTTGATAAACTTACGATTATTAGCCGCAGCCTTAATATGAGTTCCGTCTATGAACATCTCCGTCGGGTCAATCAGGCCTGCATTGATACACAGCCCAAGAATATGCGTGAAAATCCCCTCAATCAACCCTTTCTCTTGAAAGCGACGGGAATAGTTTTTTCCATATGTCGTGAAGTGAGGAACCTTATCATCCAAAGTCAAACCTAAAAACCAGCGATAGGCAGTGTTGACTTCAATATCCTTGATGGTCTGACGCATGGAACGAATACCATAAAAGCACTGAATCAGAGGAATTTTAACTAACATGACAGGGTCAAGACTAGGACGACCATTATCAGACGAATAGGTATCTTCTATTAGGTCATAAATGAAGTCGAAGTCAATCACAGCTTCCACTTGGCGCAGGAAATGATCTGCAGGAACAAGCTGGTCAAGGGTA
>NZ_JAVIHI010000085.1:0-1178 GCF_036680365.1 Streptococcus sp. SS-4456
AGCCCGTTAATGGGTGAGAGCGTGCCTTTTGTAGAATGAACCGGCGAGTTACGTTATGATGCGAGGTTAAGTTGAAGAGACGGAGCCGTAGGGAAACCGAGTCTGAATAGGGCGGATTAGTATCATGACGTAGACCCGAAACCATGTGACCTACCCATGAGCAGGTTGAAGGTGCGGTAAGACGCACTGGAGGACCGAACCAGGGCACGTTGAAAAGTGCTTGGATGACTTGTGGGTAGCGGAGAAATTCCAAACGAACTTGGAGATAGCTGGTTCTCTCCGAAATAGCTTTAGGGCTAGCGTCGACATTAAGAATCTTGGAGGTAGAGCACTGTTTGGATGAGGGGGCCATCTCGGTTTACTGATTTCAGATAAACTCCGAATGCCAAAGATTTATGGTCGGCAGTCAGACTGCGAGTGCTAAGATCCGTAGTCGAAAGGGAAACAGCCCAGACCACCAGCTAAGGTCCCAAAATAATTGTTAAGTGGAAAAGGATGTGGGGTTGCACAGACAACTAGGATGTTAGCTTAGAAGCAGCTATTCATTCAAAGAGTGCGTAATAGCTCACTAGTCGAGTGACCCTGCGCCGAAAATGTACCGGGGCTAAAACAATTTACCGAAGCTGTGGATAACACTTAGGTGTTATGGTAGGAGAGCGTTCTATGTGTGAAGAAGGTATACCGTGAGGAGTGCTGGAACGCATAGAAGTGAGAATGCCGGTATGAGTAGCGAAAGATGGGTGAGAATCCCATCCACCGTAAGACTAAGGTTTCCAGGGGAAGGCTCGTCCGCCCTGGGTTAGTCGGGACCTAAGGAGAGACCGAAAGGTGTATCCGATGGACAACAGGTTGATATTCCTGTACTAGAGTATGAAGTGATGGAGGGACGCAGTAGGCTAACTAAAGCGGGCGATTGGAAGTGCCCGTCTAAGCAGTGAGGTGTGATATGAGTCAAATGCTTGTATCTGTAACATTGAGCTGTGATGGGGAGCGAAGTTTAGTAGCGAAGTTAGTGACGTCACACTGCCGAGAAAATCTTCTAGCGTTGTATCATACTCTACCCGTACCGCAAACCGACACAGGTAGTCGAGGCGAGTAGCCTCAGGTGAGCGAGAGAACTCTCGTTAAGGAACTCGGCAAAATGACCCCGTAACTTCGGGAGAAGGGGTGCTGACTTA
>NZ_JAVIHI010000086.1:0-1164 GCF_036680365.1 Streptococcus sp. SS-4456
CCCGTGTTGTAAAATGAAGTGCAACAAAAAAGACATGTTCGTCTGATATACTAGAATTCCCCAACTCAGTATAGAAAGCAGATGAACATGTCCAACACTCATTCTACCAAAAAATCATCCTATTCTCATCTCTCAGCCACAGAACGTGGTGAAATAGCTGCTTATCTTAAAATGGGAAAGAAACCAGTTGAGATTGCTCGTCTCCTGGGTCGTCACCGTTCTACAATCTGTCGAGAAATCAAACGTGGTTCAGTAAATCAGGTACAGGATAAAAATGGGAAACGAACCTATTTCAGCGCCTATTTCGCTGATAGTGGACAACGTGTCTATGAAACCAATCGTCAAAAGTGTTCTTATCTCAAGTTGAATGACTGCTCCGCTAAGTTCATTAAACAATTAGGAGATGCCTTGAAATCTAACATCCGTCTCCATAGCGTAGATAGTTTTGTTCAGACTTATAAAGCAACCCATCCTGAAGAAATCGTCCCCTCTACCAAAACGATTTATCGTTATATCAAAGAGGGGCTGTTAGCGATTAGACCAATCGATCTGCCTAAGATGGTTAGTATCAGAAAGCGTTCTAAGAAAGTCACGAAGACGAATCGGAAGACTTTGGGTAAGTCTATCGAAGAACGTCCAGAGTGTATCAATGACCGTTCTGAATTTGGGCATTGGGAGATTGATTTAGTTCTTGGCAAGAAAACCAAAGGTGAAGCAGTTATTTTGACCTTGGTAGAGCGCCAGACACGCTATGCACTGGGCATTAAGCTAGAAGACAAACAGTCCCACACCATTAATAATGCTGTAAGGAATCTCACCAGTCTGTATCCTATTGCATCCATCACAGCAGATAATGGTTCTGAGTTTAGTTCACTATCAGATTTGGAAACTGTTGATGTGTACTTTGCACATCCATATTCTTCACATGAGAGAGGCACAAACGAGAACTTCAATGGCCTCCTCAGAGAATATATCCCTAAAGGAGTCTCACTTAATTCACTAACCTCTGAAGAACTTGACAAGTATATCACTGCCATCAATGAGCGCCCAAGACGACTTCTTCAGTATCAATCCTCAAAATTCCTGTTTGGGCTAGCCCAAACAACTTAACCTCTGGAACTCTAGTTATCAATGAACTTGTTGCACTTGACTTGACAACGTGCG
>NZ_JAVIHI010000087.1:0-1068 GCF_036680365.1 Streptococcus sp. SS-4456
CCACTGTCCTAGGGCGATTACTATACTCCGCCAAGAGCGCCTTTGTTGAGGCGAGCAGCTCTTTAAACGCTGACAAATCATGACTAGCATGATTGCTCTCATACTGGATAATCACTTCATTCAAGTCTGTGATATCATTTTAATAATAATATTATTCCCTTTTTCAACAACTTCATTGATATAAAAGAGAGAGGGCAAGTCTACTTAACTAAGTAGTTATACAAATTCTATATGCACTGTATTCTCACTTTCCATACTTTTTACTATGGCAATAATATTCTCAACATCTTGTAAAGATACTAGGTCTTTTTCAAAGGGCGGTTCCCAATGTGTCATGCTATCTTTATAAACTACAAATTTTTTTCCAACTAATAATTCACCTTCTGCTCTTAAAATATGTCCGTTTTCCAAGTCAAAAGTGATTGATGATTTCGTCCCCGAAATTTTCATGATTTCACCTCTTAAATATTATTGTTTCTATACCTGTCTTAGGGTCAATTGTGGTAATTTGAGTAACATTTGGATTTGCTTTTAACCTCGGCAATTCTATATTTTCCCATATATTTCCAGGTCTTAATTCGTTACCTACGACAGCTCGAATTTTCCCAGAAACTTGTTCCGCATAAATATTTGACGCTTCTTCCCATGCATCAATACTTGATGGTTTATTAAAATCCCATTCAGGCATGATAACATTAGCATCATCAATAGTAGACTCTAGCGTGACACCACCTCTACTTTTGGCAATATCTTTTGCAACATCCATTCCTCCGATACCATCTGTTCTTCCTGACCAGAAAAAAGCTGTATCGGGTTTAGTTCTCAATCTATCTCTAATTAGATTGACATCAAAATTTGTTTCAGTAAAGTCTATTTTGGAAAATTGCTTTGAGGTGTGCACCTCATTCAAACTAAACTTACTCGCCGCAGACGATGCCGCAAAGCCTCCTAAAATACTGCCTACAAAGGTTGCACGTTGTGCATCTGCTTCGCTTCCCCCTAGAAGTTTGGTGCCGTGATAGCCTGCCTGACCTCCAACAAAACCTCCAACCTCACCTATCGCAAACT
>NZ_JAVIHI010000088.1:0-1032 GCF_036680365.1 Streptococcus sp. SS-4456
TGAACTGCACCCCAAAAGTTAGACAGAAAAAATCTAACATTTGGGGTGCTATTTTTATGAAATTGAGCTATGAAGACAAAATCGAAATCTATGAACTACGCCAAAGTGGTCAGTCTATCAAGAACTTGTCAAAGCAATTTACTATTTCAGAAGCTGTTATCCAATATATGCTTCGACTGATCGATAGGTATGGAATAAACATTGTCAAGAAAGGTAAGAACACTTATTATCCTCCAGAACTCAAGCAGGAAATGATTGATAAAGTACTTCTTCAAAAGCAGTCGAGTCTGTCAGTCTCACTTGATTACGCCTTGCCAAATCGAGGAACTCTCCCAAACTGGATAGCACAATACAAGAAAAACGGATATACTATTCTTGAGAAAACAAGAGGGAGGCCACCAAAGATGGGGCGTAAACCAAAGAAAAACTGGGAAGAGATGACGGAGTTAGAGCGACTTCAGGAGGAAAATGAACGGCTTAGAACGGAGAATGCCTATCTAAAAAAGTTGAGAGCGCTTCGTTTAAGGGACGAAGCCAGAGAACAAGAAAGGCTCAAACAGTTAGAGAGATGGTCGCAGAAGGATTCCGACTAGATCTACTGCTGACGATTGCTCAATTAGTTCCTTCTACCTATCATTATCAAGTCAAACAACTGGATAAACCAGATAAAGATAAGGACTTAAAAGCTGAAATTCAAGCCATTTATGATGAACATAAGGGAAACTATGGCTACCGTCGCATTCACCTTGAGCTAAGAAATCGTGGATTTTCTGTCAACCACAAGAAAGTACAAGGGCTGATGAAAGAGTTAGGTTTGACTGCTCGTATTCGTAGACGCAAGAGATACAAGTCTTACAAGGGCGATGTGGGCAAGAAAGCTCCTAATCTCATTGAGAGAGCCTTTGAAGGGGCTAAGCCTTTTGAGAAGTGCTATACAGATGTGACTGAGTTCGCTCTGCCAAATTGTGCTGAAAAACTCTATCTTTCTCCTGTTCTGGATGGCTATAATAGCGAAATTATTGATTTTACCTT
>NZ_JAVIHI010000089.1:0-933 GCF_036680365.1 Streptococcus sp. SS-4456
TAACCTCACGAGAAATGGATGGAGAGTTTGTAAAGAACTTGATGTTTCCAAGTGACAGATTGATTTTCATGGCTCCGTTGATTGCTGACAAAATACCGCCTGAAATTTTGTTGGCAGATAGGGTTACTGACTGCACTTGGGTTATAAAGGCTGATTTGGCAAATAACTGCTTAAGATAGGCTTCTGTTGCCATAAACTTGGTAAAGAAAGCTTGGTCAACCTTTAACTTATCCGCAGTGATTGCTTCTGCTCCAATTCGAGCTGCTGAAATGATACCTGTCGTAATCTTGCCTGCATCAAGACTGGCAATCTTACCGCTCGCAATGACACCATCTTGGATGTAGGTAGTACCTGTTATTTGAACGAGTTTTCCATCTATTTTGACGGTCCCATCCTTATTGAGATTAAGTTGACTTAATACTGTTCCTGCACTGGTCAGATTTCGAACCGACCACGACCCTGCAAGTGTTGAAACTTGAGTTTGAATGGCATTCACTGCCGCCATTGTCGCTCGACTTGTTTCTAGATTGCCCACTCGTGTCACAATCCCATTTGCCGTTTGAACAACCTGACTGATTTGATTGGTGTGATCTCCAATTGTCCGAGTGTGACTGCTGACAGTATCCCGAACCTCATGAAAGGCGGTTACTGTCGTAAAGTCGTCTAATGACGGTGTCCAATAGTCTGGAAAGATATCTCCAGTTGATACCATTAAAGCTCTCACATGGAACTTACCAGTTTTAACTCCATCGATTCTGACTTGAAGTTCAAAACCTTTTGACTGTTGGTACATCTCTTGAGTGACGGTGGCGGTCAGTTTTATCAAGCGATAGTTGTTACCCGTTGTCAGATTGCTGCTCCATTTATTGTAGAAAGGGTGATACAAATTCCAGTTGATCCATGTCCAAACATTTTGACTATCCAATATTGGAC
>NZ_JAVIHI010000090.1:0-914 GCF_036680365.1 Streptococcus sp. SS-4456
TTTGAGAGGTCTTGTGGGGCCTTAGCTCAGCTGGGAGAGCGCCTGCTTTGCACGCAGGAGGTCAGCGGTTCGATCCCGCTAGGCTCCATTAACAACGGAAGTTGTTAAGATTTTGTCCATTGAAAATTGAATATCTATCAAACATTCCTGATGTATCTGCAAGGATACATTAAGAAATAGTAACAAGAAAATAAACCGAAAACGCTGTGAATATTTAATGAGTTTTCTAATTTTTTAAAAAAATTAGGTTAATAAGGTTAAGTTAATAAGGGCGCACGGTGGATGCCTTGGCACTAGAAGCCGAAGAAGGACGTGACTAACGACGAAATGCCTTGGGGAGCTGTAAGTAAGCAATGATCCAGGGGTGTCCGAATGGGGGAACCCGGCAGGTAATGCCTGTCACTCACTACTGTTAAGGTAGTGTAGAGGAAGACGCAGTGAACTGAAACATCTAAGTAGCTGCAGGAAGAGAAAGCAAAAGCGATTGCCTTAGTAGCGGCGAGCGAAACGGCAGGAGGGCAAACCGAAGAGTTTACTCTTCGGGGTTGTAGGACTGCAATGTGGACTTAAAGAGTATAGAAGAACTACCTGGGAAGGTAGGCCAAAGAGAGTAATAGCCTCGTATTTGAAATAGTCTTTATACCTAGCAGTATCCTGAGTACGGCGAGACACGCGAAATCTCGTCGGAATCCGGGAGGACCATCTCCCAACCCTAAATACTCTCTAGTGACCGATAGTGAACCAGTACCGTGAGGGAAAGGTGAAAAGTACCCCGGAAGGGGAGTGAAATAGAACCTGAAACCGTGTGCCTACAACAAGTTCGAGCCCGTTAATGGGTGAGAGCGTGCCTTTTGTAGAATGAACCGGCGAGTTACGTTATGATGCGAGGTTAAGTTGAAGAGACGGAGCCGTAG
>NZ_JAVIHI010000091.1:0-835 GCF_036680365.1 Streptococcus sp. SS-4456
CCGTTAAATTCACAGAAGCACTCAATGGTCAGACAGGAGATGAGTTTGGCTATGATCCAGCAGCTAAGATCAAGGAATTCGAAAACCTCGGATACACCGTAGTTAACAGTGATGGCTACAGCCCAACAGGTACCTTCGATAACATCGATGGCAACTCCCAAGACTTCACATACGAGTTGACACCAAAAGTAAGCCCAATCACTCCAACTGATCCAGGTAAACCAGGTCAACCAATCGATCCGAACAATCCAGATGGTCCAAAATGGCCAACTGATAAGGGTGTTGATGATGTGAGCCGTACGATCAGCCGTACCGTTACTTATGTGAAAGCAGAAGGTGGAGAAGCTGCACCAAGCTCAAGCAACACTGTTACATTTGAGCGTTCAGGTGAAATCAACCACGTTACAGGTGAAGTCACATGGCAAGCATGGACAGCTAAGAACGGCGATGCGACACTTGAAGGTAACCCATTACCTCTTGTGACAGGCTACTTGGCCCAAAGCGCAACCAACAATGGCTCTGAAGTAGCTCCAAGTACTACAGCGGAAGCTATTGTAGCGACAGAAACAACCGGCAACATCACAGAAGAAGTAACTTATGTGAAACTTGGTTCATGGATTCCACAACCACCAACAGGTACAGTGGAAGTTCCACCAACTGTTTACCCTAACAATCCGGATGATCCGACAAAACCAGGTACAGACGTTCCAACGATTCCATACATCCCAGGTTATATCCCAGTAGGACCAGATGGTACAACTCCATTGACTCCAGTCGATCCAGCAGATCCAACGAAGGGTTATGAAGCACCACCAGTACCAAATGATCCAACAAC
>NZ_JAVIHI010000092.1:0-782 GCF_036680365.1 Streptococcus sp. SS-4456
GACCAGATGGTACAACTCCATTGACTCCAGTCGATCCAGCAGATCCAACGAAGGGTTATGAAGCACCACCAGTACCAAATGATCCAACAACGGATACAATTATCAACTATATTCCAGTTACTCCAGATACTCCAGATACTCCAGAAGAACCATCTAAACCGATGACCCCAGCTGCTCCTGAACCAGCTCGTCCAGGAACACCTGCAACCCCTTCAAGTGCATCTCCAGGCCAATTGCCAAACACTGGTGAAGCTTCATCTTCAGCAACTGTACTTGGTGCAGCAATGCTTGTAGCAGCTCTTGCACTTGTTGGAAAACGTCGTCGCAATAAGTAAGAATAATCAATTGTATTTCAATTTATCCTTCCTATTTATTTGATTGCATCGATAGAAAGGGGAAGATTCGCTTTCCTTTTAGTAAGAGGTTCTACTATCTGATATATCTAGTATATAGAGGCTCTTTGTCAACTGTAGTGGTTAGACGAAAAGCTAACACCTAGGGGCTGGGCAAAAACTAGCCACTCGCATATAAAAAACGAGCAATTCCAATTAGGAGTTGCTCGTTTTCGGCTTTTTGGGGGCTCTTTGTCAACTGTAGTGGGTTGACCCATTTAACACCGAGAGAGGACAGGAATTGTCTTCTCTCGTTTTATGTTTATGGCAATGAAAATGCGATTTTTGAAGTTTTCAAAGTAACCGCCAAATAACAAGGTATATTGAAAAAGGCTCCAAAGTCCTGTTGACTCTGGAACCTTTTTCTATTTACATGCTCTCTTAATATTT
>NZ_JAVIHI010000093.1:0-778 GCF_036680365.1 Streptococcus sp. SS-4456
ACATCGCTTTGAATATTGAAAAAGAGAGAACGAAGTTCGTCCTCTCTAGGTGTTAGCTTTTCATCTACCCACTACAGTTGACAAAGAGCCGGACTTTGTCTTCAATCTGAAAGCTAATTCTTTTTTTAAAGTTTTTCTTTAATGTCAGCTTTTAGCTTGTCAAATTTTTCTTTAATGTCAGCTTTTAGCTTGTCAAATTTTTCATGACGGGCTTCTTTTTTATCCGCAATTAAACGTGCTTTAGCCTGATGAGCTAGATCTTGTTGGATTTTGAGGGCTGATTCTACTTCTGCTGAAACAGTCGCAACATCCCATCTTGCAATAATAGTCTGATATTTCTCAAAAATACCATTTAAAACAGATTCATCATTTTCTTGCACAAGTGCAATAATAGCGACTTCCCCGTTAGTCAATTTTTCACTAACGGTTGTAATTAGCTCCGATTTAGCCAATTCTTTATCTAAACCAATAGAAGCTCCAAGCGTTCCACCAGCTACAAAACCAAAGAGAACTCCAAGCGGGCCACCTAAAATGCCAATGAGACTGCCAATGAGACCGCCTTCGAAATAATCGCTCCCTACAGAATTCATTAAATCAAAGCTGTCCTTCACTTTAATGATTCCATCCTCAGCCTTCACAATTGAAACTTGGGCTAATTTTGTATTTTCAGTTTGACCAAATTGTTTTAATCCCGTGTTGTAAAATGAAGTGCAACAAAAAAGACATGTTCGTCTGATATACTAGAATTCCCCAACTCAGTATAGAAAGCAGATGAACA
>NZ_JAVIHI010000094.1:0-771 GCF_036680365.1 Streptococcus sp. SS-4456
ACTAATCTAACCTTTGTACCAACCGGATAGATTGTCTTTAGGTTATTGAAAATTTTTGTGTCCATATTATTCTCCAAACATATCGAATGCCCACTTGACAGCGTGACCGAGATCCGTAACAATTATTGATTCCTTGTATATGCGATTAAGTCGGCATTCAAATAGTTCAAATTCTTCAAGGCTATCAATGATTTCGTAAATCTCAACTACTGTTTCTTTGTCTCCTTTGGATGCAACGATAACCCATTCCTTGTAAGGAATGATGCTTGCGGTTGTTGGGTAGAGTTCATATAGTTTTTCAAGTGTTGTTGTCATGGTTTTGTTCCCCTCTTCTTTTCTTGTGTACATATTAACTCTAAAGGAGACTTATATCCAGTCATTTATAGATTATTTTGACGATATTTTCGACTATTTTTCACTTCCTAGAATGGCACATCCAATAGCATAGACAACTGTTACCGTCACTCCATTTCCAGCTTGTTTATACAGTTGGGCATCGGAGTTTACTGCTTGGGCTTTCTCGAATAAATCATCCGAAAAACCTTGTAGTCGAAAACATTCTCTAGGGGTTAAACGTCTAATTTTCACCACTCGATCATTCCAAACCACAGCACCCATTTGACCACCGCAGGATAGGTTATGGGCGATTCCTTTCCCAACTCTTGCTCGTCTCGTTGGAGAGTTGGGATAAGATAAATCCACTGAATCACCTACCTCAGCAACTTGATAACCTTGCTTTGTACCATTTCTGACCTTGATACCTTCAAGAAC
>NZ_JAVIHI010000095.1:0-754 GCF_036680365.1 Streptococcus sp. SS-4456
AAGTCATAACCACCCGTGAAAACGGGTGGCTTGTACACCGGCTGTAAGCCGTTTCTCTCCAGCGACGTCTAAAGACGTTCGCTGAACTTCGTTCAGGTTAGTGCTATAATTACTTGACTAATGCCCGTAACAACGGGCTTTTATCTTGTTCTAAAACTGCCATCTGAAAATGGATCTTCATACTCTTTGACACTCAATTTATCAAGTGCAATGTCATTTTTCTCCTGCTCACGAATGTATTTCGCAACTGTCTTTTCGTTCAACCCAACGGTACTAACATAGTAGCCTCTAGCCCAAAACTTTCGATTTCCATACTTATATTTCAAATTAGCGTGTTTATCAAATATCATTAGAGCACTTTTACTTTTCAAATACCCCATAAAATCGGAAATCGAAAGTTTTGGGGGTATCAAGACAAGCATATGAACATGGTCTGGCATCATGTGTCCCTCAATAATTTCCACGCCTTTGTATCGACATAGATGACGGAAAATATCAATTAAGTCCTGTCTAATTTTGTAGTAAATGGATTTTCTACGGTACTTAGGTGTGAAAACTATGTGATATTTGCACATCCATTTGGTATGTGATAAACTGTAACTGGTTTTAGCCATTTCTTTTTCCTCCTTTATCTAACCTGAACAATTAGATTATAACAGGAAAAAGAAATGGAAGCTCAAAGCCTTGTCAGCCACCAGCATAGCTGGTGGTTTTCTTGTTTTTCTCTACGAGAAAAACTGGCTCGAAGCCATAA
>NZ_JAVIHI010000096.1:0-581 GCF_036680365.1 Streptococcus sp. SS-4456
TATCCTGGATGAAGCAGGGTACGACCTTGAGTGGCAAGTGTTCAATTCAAAAGACTACGGAGTTCCCCAAAATCGAGAACGCATCTACACTCTCGGACATCTTAGAAGCAGAGGTCGACGAAAAGTACTACCTATCAGCGGAGAAAGCGGTAGCCATCTTAAGCAACTTGTAGGTGGCATGCAAAGCTATCGTGTCTACGACCCGAGTGGAATTGCCACAACTCTTGTTGGTGAGGGTGGAGGACTTGGTGCTAAGACAGGTCTTTATCTTATTGACCAATCTTTGACAGAACCAAAGTTGACAGATGAGGCACGATGTATCACCGCACGATATACTGCTGGAGCTACAAAGCGGACTGCGATGAATTCTGGAGTACTCGAAATTCAACCTATTCTGACACCCAATCGAATCAATAAGCGTCAAAATGGACGTAGGCTCAAGAAACAGGATGAGCCAATGTTCACATTGACCTCTCAAGACCGCCATGGTGTTCTTGAAGGTATCAAGGTCAGAAATGGTACAAAGCAAGGTTATCAAGTTGCTGAGGTAGGTGATTCAGTGGATTTATCTTATCCCAACT
>NZ_JAVIHI010000097.1:0-579 GCF_036680365.1 Streptococcus sp. SS-4456
AGAAGGTTGTAACAAACCACGTTGACGAAGATGGTAACCCAATTGCACCGCAAGAAGAGGGTACAACACCTAACAAGTCAATCCCAGGATATGAGTTCACAGGTAAGACATATACTGATGGTGATGGTAATACATATCATGTTTACCGTAAGGTAAGCAACTCTGTTGCACCAAAACCTGAAACTCCTGCAACTCCAACACCTCAAGCGCCTGCGACACCAAAACCACAGGCTCCTGCAGCTCCAGCTACACCATCAGCTCCAGCAACAACTGCTAAAGCTGGTGCGGCTCAATTGCCAAATACTGGTGAAGCTTCATCATCAGCAGCAGTACTTGGTGCAGGTATGCTTATCGCAGCTCTTGCTCTTGCAGGTAAACGTCGTCGTAACGAAGACTAATGAGTTTTAGTAGTAGAAGGATTCCCCCTTTACTATATAAAATGAAAAAACAAGAAAAGAATGACTTTTCGGAAAAATGGTCCTTTGGACCATTTCAGACTGAAGACAAAGTCCTTAGAATTTATTTTCTAAGGGCTTTTCTTCGTATTTAGGAGTATAATATAATAAAAAGGACTTGTGA
>NZ_JAVIHI010000098.1:0-577 GCF_036680365.1 Streptococcus sp. SS-4456
GTCGAGTAGCAAGTGCAGAATCCACTATACGTACACAGGCTGGGCAAATTGAACAACGACTAACGAGTACGCAAGTTGAATCAGCCATTAACTCAAAAGGCTACCAAACTAAGTCTCAGGTCGATTCAAATATTACAGGTCGTGGCTATCTAACCAGTAGTTCTCTTCAACCCTATGCGACGACAACTAGTGTGCAGAATTTGGTTAGAACCACCTCTGATAGTTTTACCCAGCGAATCAGTCAAACGGAAAGCAGAATCCCAACCTCAGTTTCTCATCGAAATTTGATAGCTGGTACTTCGGATAGATGGGGTGCTTATCAGACGATAAATTCCAATAGTAACTGGGTAGCCCCTTTAGGAAGAGTTCAATTTGGAGATAGTAGTGGTATCTATGTTGGATCAAAAGTTCATTTATATGTTCATGTCTCAGCGGATGAGATTACCTTTGATCCTGCTGTAACGACTCGTACTATGAAACTTCAAGGTCCAATATTGGATAGTCAAAATGTTTGGACATGGATCAACTGGAATTTGTATCACCCTTTCTACAATAAATGGAGCAGCAATCTGACAAC
>NZ_JAVIHI010000099.1:0-563 GCF_036680365.1 Streptococcus sp. SS-4456
CCTCACAAGTCCTTTTTATTATATTATACTCCTAAATACGAAGAAAAGCCCTTAGAAAATAAATTCTAAGGACTTTGTCTTCAGTCTGAAACAGTCCGTTAAGGACTGTTTTTTTACTTGAGACCGTATTTTTTGTTGAAACGATCCACACGTCCATCTGCTTGAGTGAACTTTTGACGTCCAGTATAGAATGGGTGTGAGTCTGATGAAATTTCCACACGGATCAATGGGTAAGTTTCACCTTCGAATTCTACAGTTTCGCTAGTTTTCTTAGTTGAACCACTAAGGAACTTGTAGCCAGTAGTTGTGTCCATGAAGACAACAGTGCGATATTCTGGATGGATATCTTTTTTCATTTTAAAAATTCCTTTCTGCCATGGTCTCTTTCCGAGCCATAGATTATAACCATTTAAGTTTACCAAAAGTTTGTTCTTATGGCAAGTCTTTTTACCTGTTTTTTTAATATTTTTTCAAGTCGCACGTTGTCAAGTCAAGTGCAACAAGTTCATTGATAACTAGAGTTCCAGAGGTTAAGTTGTTTGGGCTAGCCCAAACAGGAATTT
>NZ_JAVIHI010000100.1:0-556 GCF_036680365.1 Streptococcus sp. SS-4456
TTAATGGCTGATTCAACTTGCGTACTCGTTAGTCGTTGTTCAATTTGCCCAGCCTGTGTACGTATAGTGGATTCTGCACTTGCTACTCGACCAGTCAAGCTATTAAAATCTGTCTTTGCGACTTTCTGTGAAATGGCATTATTGGCAATAGTCAGCTCAGACTTGGTCTGACTAATCATTGTCGCATTGCTAGTTGCTTTTGAAAGGGCGGTTTCCGCCGTAGATTTCACACCGTCCACAAAGGTCTTGTCAGCTTTAAGTAAAATGGACTGGGACGTTTGATTAATACTTGTCGTATGATTCTCAACTGTACTCTTGAGATTGTCAAAGTCCATTTTTGAAACTTTACTAGCCACATCACCCAACAATTGCCTGATTTTGGTTTCAGCATTCATCATTTTATTCTCAGTATGAGTAACCTTTGTAGACAGTTGAGTTTGTCCCTCAGCTGTCTGAGTAATTAGCGTTCTGGTTTGGCTAAGATCTGTGATTAAGTCCTCAGGAGCAGGTGACCAGTCTGTAGGCATAGAAGAAAGTTCAAACTTTGGTCTTCCAG
>NZ_JAVIHI010000101.1:0-550 GCF_036680365.1 Streptococcus sp. SS-4456
CTAGAGCATTAGTTCCAGACTGTCTTAAGTTACCCAGAACGTTTTCCAGTCCGTCTGATTCCCTTGCAGCTTGTCCCAAGGCTCCAGAGAGCTCATTGCCGTCCTCTACCATTTGAAGGAGGGTTAACTGCTTCTGAGCTTCTGATAGTTCATTGAAGGACTTTCCATAGAGCTTGTTCGCAACTGCATTACGAGTGGTTTCTGTCGCAGAAATACCTAGAGCTGCGTCATTTTCATAGTTTCCTTTGAGGAAGGACTGTAGGTTTTCGGTGACTTCTTCGATGGATTTGTCGTAAAATGCTGCCCCATCAGCCGCTGCTCTGGTGGCACGAGTGGTCAGATCCAAAGCCTGAGCCGTATCCATTCCAGAGGTTTTGGCAAAGGAAGCCATCTGAGTGAAGGAGCCTTGAAGACGCTCTGGAACAATGGCCATCTCTTCCCCAATCTTATTGAGGGCATCCTTAGCAGCATTCTCCATATCCCCAAAGACTGTAGAGAATTGGGCATTGCTGGCTTGAAGTTGAGCTGCCGCAGACATGGACTCTGTTCC
>NZ_JAVIHI010000102.1:0-533 GCF_036680365.1 Streptococcus sp. SS-4456
TTACCGAAGTATCTCGAAAAAGTCGTGTAAAAATGCATAAATCCGGTAAGCACTGGGTGAGGACAGTCATGTCGCAAATCGGTTTGATGCGTATTGGAGGCAAGTCTTCGGCAAGTTCAGCCGAGGTCAACCTTGCCACTGTAAAACGTTCAATGACAGCAAGCCAATTGTTACGCGGGTTAGCAGCAGCGGGAGCTGTTGTGGGGGGGAATGTCGCGGTTGAAACCGTTATGGCTTCTGAAGTTGTCGCGACATCAGAGACAAGTACATCAACCTTGGCAGAAGCAGATACTGTCGTGTTGACGACAGTTGTCGATTCAGACTCAATTTCAGTAAGCTCCTCGGAATCAGCATCGATTTCCGAATCAGCGAGTCAATCTGAGTCAACTTCAGCATCGGAATCGACATCGATTTCGGAGTCTGAATCGCTCAGTTCATCAGAGTCCGTATCGAACTCAGAAAGTCAATCGGCTTCAGAGTCGCTCTCTGTTTCAGAATCGCTCTCTGTTTCAGAATCAACTTCTGTATCACAT
>NZ_JAVIHI010000103.1:0-498 GCF_036680365.1 Streptococcus sp. SS-4456
CTTGGCAAGAAAACCTTTAATGACCTGCTTGGTGGTCTTATCATAAAACTAAGTGGTAAACCAACACTCGTTCCAATTGACGATAGCCGTCAAGAGATGAACCTAGCAAAACATGAATTTAAAGAGGATTAACTATATGACAACAAAAGTAATTACAGGACCAAACACTCGTTTCAGCTACTTAAATGCCAATGAGCCAAAATCCATTAACGGCAGCACTCCTAAGTACAGTGCATCTCTTATCATTCCAAAAGATGATACTGTCACCATTAACAAAATCAAGGCTGCCATTGAGCAAGCATACAAAGAGGGCGAGTCAAAACTCAAGGGCAACGGAAAATCTGTACCTGCGTTATCTACTCTGAAAACGCCCCTACGTGACGGTGACCTTGAACGCCCTGATGATGAAGCATACAAAAATGCTTACTTTGTGAATGCCAACTCTCCACACAAACCTGGGGTGGTTGACGGAAATCGTCAAGAAATCATTGATACTTC
>NZ_JAVIHI010000104.1:0-497 GCF_036680365.1 Streptococcus sp. SS-4456
CCAGATGGACATAACAAAACTAGAAATCTGCTGGATGATCATGGACAGAAAGGCATAGATACTATTCCAGATTTCCGTCACAGCCGTTCGAAAGCCTTCGTGATTCGTCCAGAGTTCTTTTAACCCAACAATCAATAAGGTAATGGCAGCTACAATACCAACAATAATCCCCACAATCGGCAAAAATGCCGTTATCATTCCAACAACGGTTGTCCCCATAGCGGCTGCCGCAACCTGTAAGCCCAAGAAAACAGGAAGTAACATACCTACCACAGCTAAAATACCTGTGAAGATAATGACGACTTCCTTGATGGGACTGGATAAGTTGGTAAACCAAGTCGCTAGTTGACTAATAATGTCTGCCAAACTTTGGAAGACTGGAATAAGCATCTCCAGAATCGGTTGACCGATTGCTGCTAGAGCATTAGTTCCAGACTGTCTTAAGTTACCCAGAACGTTTTCCAGTCCGTCTGATTCCCTTGCAGCTTGTCCCAAGG
>NZ_JAVIHI010000105.1:0-468 GCF_036680365.1 Streptococcus sp. SS-4456
AGTATCCAAGTATTGAAGAAAAGGCTGCTAGACTTTGTTATTCGCTAGTTAATAATCATGCCTTCCTTGATGGGAACAAGCGAATTGGAGTGTTTGTCATGATTATTTTCCTAAAATTAAATGGCATTGTATTAAATCAGACTGATGAAGAAGTAGTGAAGCTAGGGCTTGGAGTAGCTTCATCAGAATTAGATTATGATGCAATATTAGAATACATTCGGAATCATTAAAACTTTTCTTATTGAGGATATAACTTCAAGAAAGTGATAGAACATGGTATCTTCTTGAAGAAGGAGAGATGAAAACCATCTAAGAATAAACGAAAAGCACTTCAATTGAGGTGCTTTTTTCGTACTCAAAAGGAGGAAGTATGGGATTACTAGATTTACTGGGACGTAAGCGTGCTAGAGATAAACCACGAAATAGTTATGAAGGTCAGGACTTCTCATATCTGTTTGGACGAACGAC
>NZ_JAVIHI010000106.1:0-463 GCF_036680365.1 Streptococcus sp. SS-4456
AGCCCTCCTACTTGATGGTATAGTTTGTCATTTCCCATGAAGAGGGTATCTCGGATGGGGTTGATGGCTAAGGTTTTTCCATCCCCTTTATAGCCTAGGTAAATATCTTGTCCTGCTTCTGCCACATTGGAAGCACCATAGGCGACAGTGCCTGTTCCTGCCACAATGCCTGCACCTACAACCAAAGGGGTCGCAGCACCTGCTGTTGCTACAATAGCCGCAAGACCTACTGCAATAGTGACTGCACCTAAAGCCAAGTCTATCCAACCCTGCTTACTTCTCTCTTCCGCTGCCAGAGCTTCAAATCGTGCTTGATCTCGTTCTTGGGCAGCTTGTAAGCGCTCCGCGTTATTGGTAAGATGATTTCCCACTGCTTGATAAGCTGTCGCAAAACGCTCAATGTTAGTTAAACGACCAATATCTCCGGATTGATAGGTTGCCACTGTCCTAGGGCGATTACTAT
>NZ_JAVIHI010000107.1:0-449 GCF_036680365.1 Streptococcus sp. SS-4456
TTATAGGTCATATGGGACTTTTTTTCTACACTCAAAAAGGCTCCATAATCTCCACGGTGGATTTACCCACTACAGAAATTATAGAGCCAATAAACGATGAACAGCTACACCTGTAGCTGTTTTTCGTTATCAAAAAAGTTTCAAAAAGTAGTTGACAAGGTCAAATGAAGATGATAGAATAATTGAGTTGTCAAATCTGAAGCGACAGAACACGAAAAAGAAATTAAAAAAGTTTCAAAAAAGTGTTGACAAGCAGTTGAAGAAATGATAAACTAAGATAGTTGTCGCGAGAGCGATAAGAACAAGACCTTTGAAAATTAAAGAAGACGAACCAAACGTGCAGGGTGATTTATCTAAGGATAAATCGTCAATGAACAAAAACAATAAAACGGAAAGCTAGCAATAGCTTGAGTTTGAATCAAAACTTTTTATGAGAGTTTGATCCTGGC
>NZ_JAVIHI010000108.1:0-448 GCF_036680365.1 Streptococcus sp. SS-4456
CTTGACATGGGATACGATTAAATAAAGGAGTTCACAGATGAATCTAGAACAAATCAACCAATCATTAAAACTAACTATTCAGGAGCTTGTCACAAAGCTCTCTGATGAAATTACCGCTAAGAACCTCATTGCCATCCAATTGGTGGAAAGGGATGAGGAACTTAGCCTATTGCGTAAAGAAAAACAGGAATTGACTGAGTTGTTAGAAGTTCAGACAAAACCTGAAGAATAGAAAGGAGAATAGTTGCTATGGCACTACTCAATATTGACAAAGTAACAGAACCATTTGATTTGGAAACAGCTCTCGCTTACATGCGTAAGAATGGAGAGTTCATCCGATGTAAGACAGCCGAGCAGGATTTTTACATGTATCTTGAAGAAGTAAGGCGACCTGCCATTAAAAATGGAAAGCGGCAGTTGGTTACAACAGAAACAGTTTGGGCATTTA
>NZ_JAVIHI010000109.1:0-400 GCF_036680365.1 Streptococcus sp. SS-4456
TTGTTGTAGTAAAAAATATACTTGGTGATAGCTTGCTCCAGTTGATCCAGAGACTTGAAATTTTTCTCAAATCCGTAAAACATTTCTGTTTCCAAGATGCCAAAGAAGGACTCCATCATACCATTATCCGTGCTAGTTCCCTTGCGAGACATGGAAGGACGTATAACTTTACTGTCAAGAAAATGATGGTAGGCTTCGTGTTGGTATTGCCAACCTTGGTCACTATGGAGAATGGTATTTGGGTAAGTTTCCTCAGGAAAGGCCTTCTCAAGCATGGACTTAACTTGCATGAGATTAGGTGAGCGGGACAAGGTAAAATCAATAATTTCGCTATTATAGCCATCCAGAACAGGAGAAAGATAGAGTTTTTCAGCACAATTTGGCAGAGCGAACTCAGTCA
>NZ_JAVIHI010000110.1:0-374 GCF_036680365.1 Streptococcus sp. SS-4456
ATAAGGGTGTTGATGATGTGAGCCGTACGATCAGCCGTACCGTTACTTATGTGAAAGCAGAAGGTGGCGAAGCAGCTCCAGGCTCAAGCAATACTGTTACCTTCGAACGTTCAGGCGAAATCAACCACGTTACAGGTGAAGTGACATGGCAAGCATGGACAGCTAAGGCCGGCGATGCGACACTTGAAGGTCATCCATTACCTCTTGTGACAGGCTACTTGGCACAAAGCGCAACCAACAATGGCACAGGTGTAGCTCCAAGTACTACAGCAGAAGCTATTGTAGCGACAGAAACAACTGGTAACATCACAGAAGAAGTAACTTATGTGAAACTTGGTTCATGGATTCCACAACCACCAACAGGTACAGTGGAA
>NZ_JAVIHI010000111.1:0-372 GCF_036680365.1 Streptococcus sp. SS-4456
AAGGTACAACTCAAGTAACTTATGTTTACCAAAAAGTAACAACTCCAGCTCCAAAACCAAACGGTAGCGTTGTCGTTAACTATGTGAACACAAATGGTGAAACAATTGCAACGTCAGTAAACGATACAACTGATGCGGCACTTGATACAGCTTACGATACAACAGATAACAAACCAGCAGTTATTAAACACAACGGTGTTACTTACTACTACAAAGAAGTGAAAGCTGGCGATAACGAGTCTGGTAAAGTTGTAGAAGGCACTACAGAAGTAACTTACGTTTACGAGCCAGCAGGTTCAGTAACAGTTAACTATGTAACAACTGACGGTACAGTAATCAAATCTCCAGTTAAGGACGAAGAGAATGCTGAAC
>NZ_JAVIHI010000112.1:0-350 GCF_036680365.1 Streptococcus sp. SS-4456
TAATAACAGCGGGAAGTAGCTCAGCTTGGTAGAGTACTTGGTTTGGGACCAAGGTGTCGCAGGTTCGAATCCTGTCTTCCCGATTTATATTTGGCGGTGTAGCTCAGCTGGCTAGAGCGTCCGGTTCATACCCGGGAGGTCGGGGGTTCGATCCCCTTCGCCGCTATTTACTCTTGTTTGCTGGACCTTTAGCTCAGCTGGTTAGAGCTCTCGGCTCATAACCGAGCGGTCGTAGGTTCAAGTCCTACAAGGTCCATAATTGGAGGATTACCCAAGTCCGGCTGAAGGGAACGGTCTTGAAAACCGTCAGGCGTGTAAAAGCGTGCGTGGGTTCGAATCCCACATCCTCC
>NZ_JAVIHI010000113.1:0-344 GCF_036680365.1 Streptococcus sp. SS-4456
TCACATCATCAACACCCTTATCAGTTGGCCATTTTGGACCATCTGGATTGTTCGGATCGATTGGTTGACCTGGTTTACCTGGATCAGTTGGGGTGATTGGGCTTACTTTTGGTGTCAACTCGTATGTGAAGTCTTGGGAGTTGCCATCGATGTTATCGAAGGTACCTGTTGGGCTGTAGTTATCACTGTTAACTACGGTGTAGCCGAGGTTTTCGAATTCCTTGATCTTAGCTGCTGGATCATAGCCAAACTCATCTCCTGTCTGACCATTGAGTGCTTCTGTGAATTTAACGGAATTATCGCTAGTATCCACAAATTTCACACTACCTGTTTGAGCTGCTTTC
>NZ_JAVIHI010000114.1:0-339 GCF_036680365.1 Streptococcus sp. SS-4456
GTTTTCGGTTTATTTTCTTGTTACTATTTCTTAATGTATCCTTGCAGATACATCAGGAATGTTTGATAGATATTCAATTTTCAATGGACAAGTTTAGGATATGAACGACGGTCGCTTCTGCGAAACTTCTGTAGAAAATTAGGAATCTGACGCTGTGTGTCTTGCACACAAGGAGGATTATCTATTTCCCTAAGAAGTTAGTCGTGAATTCAACTTCACTGTTATTCAGTTTAGTAGGATTTCTATCCTAATGGAGCCTAGCGGGATCGAACCGCTGACCTCCTGCGTGCAAAGCAGGCGCTCTCCCAGCTGAGCTAAGGCCCCACAAGACCTCTCAAA
>NZ_JAVIHI010000115.1:0-296 GCF_036680365.1 Streptococcus sp. SS-4456
TTTCAGTTTCGAATGTCAATGCCCAATCAGGTAGCTTTGATGTCCATGTTACTAATGTATCAGCCCCACGAGGTTTGAGCAAGGTCTTGGTTCCTACTTGGACGGAAAGCAATGGACAAGATGACATCATTTACCATACTGCAGATCGTCAATCAGACGGAAGTTACAAAGTAACGGTTCCTAATAGCAAGCATAATTATGGCACAGGTAAGTACCATATTCACTTGTATTATCGCGGTACGGATGGCAGTATGACCTATGTTGCTCAAACGACCACTACCTTACCAGAATTAAAG
>NZ_JAVIHI010000116.1:0-293 GCF_036680365.1 Streptococcus sp. SS-4456
TTCCACTGTACCTGTTGGTGGTTGTGGAATCCATGAACCAAGTTTCACATAAGTTACTTCTTCTGTGATGTTACCAGTTGTTTCTGTCGCTTCAACCGCGTCAGCTGTAGTACTTGGAGCTACTTCAGAGCCATTGTTAGTTGCGCTTTGTGCCAAGTAGCCTGTCACAAGAGGTAATGGATTACCTTCAAGGGTCGCATCGCCGTCCTTAGCTGTCCATGCTTGCCATGTCACTTCACCTGTAACGTGGTTGATTTCACCTGAACGCTCAAATGTAACTGAGTTGCTTGAGC
>NZ_JAVIHI010000117.1:0-276 GCF_036680365.1 Streptococcus sp. SS-4456
TCCTTTATTTAATCGTATCCCATGTCAAGATGACATCACCTCGACCTGTGATGTTTACTAAGTGTTTAAAATTGTGGTTGAATTGATGAAGTACATCTTTCAAACTGACGTAGGTTGTACCGTTTCGATAGATGCGGATATCTCCAATATTCAAAATTGAACTTGGTCGGTCAGAAGCTTTATAGGCATCAATACTCAGTCGGTTAGGCAACGTTACTATTTCCCAGCCATCTGGATTGGTATATGGAGCACTAGCTAAACGTACCTTATCGCCTA
>NZ_JAVIHI010000118.1:0-275 GCF_036680365.1 Streptococcus sp. SS-4456
CGGCCTCTCAAAGCGAACGACGGGATTCGAACCCGCGACCCCCACCTTGGCAAGGTGGTGTTCTACCACTGAACTACGTTCGCAATCTCTTGCTAATGCCGGCTACATGACTTGAACACGCGACCCTCTGATTACAAATCAGATGCTCTACCAACTGAGCTAAGCCGGCCTATTTATATTTCTGTTATGCGGGTTAAGGGACTTGAACCCCCACGCCCGAAAGCGCCAGATCCTAAATCTGGTGCGTCTGCCAATTCCGCCAAACCCGCATATGA
>NZ_JAVIHI010000119.1:0-275 GCF_036680365.1 Streptococcus sp. SS-4456
CCGTCCTTAGCTGTCCATGCTTGCCATGTCACTTCACCTGTAACGTGGTTGATTTCACCTGAACGCTCAAATGTAACTGAGTTGCTTGAGCCTGGAGCTGCTTCGCCACCTTCTGCTTTCACATAAGTAACGGTACGGCTGATCGTACGGGTCACATCATCAACACCCTTATCAGTTGGCCATTTTGGACCATCTGGATTGTTCGGATCGATTGGTTCACCTGGTTTACCTGGATCAGTTGGAGTGATTGGGCTTACTTTTGGTGTCAACTCGTA
>NZ_JAVIHI010000120.1:0-273 GCF_036680365.1 Streptococcus sp. SS-4456
TCATATGCGGGTTTGGCGGAATTGGCAGACGCACCAGATTTAGGATCTGGCGCTTTCGGGCGTGGGGGTTCAAGTCCCTTAACCCGCATAAGGAAATAATAATAGGCCGGCTTAGCTCAGTTGGTAGAGCATCTGATTTGTAATCAGAGGGTCGCGTGTTCAAGTCATGTAGCCGGCATTTGAAGAGATTGCGAACGTAGTTCAGTGGTAGAACACCACCTTGCCAAGGTGGGGGTCGCGGGTTCGAATCCCGTCGTTCGCTTTGAGAGGCCG
>NZ_JAVIHI010000121.1:0-259 GCF_036680365.1 Streptococcus sp. SS-4456
TTCCTGTTTGGGCTAGCCCAAACAACTTAACCTCTGGAACTCTAGTTATCAATGAACTTGTTGCACTTGACTTGACAACGTGCGATTTTTTACCTTTTTCTTTTTGTTTCATGTTTTTGTCTGATTCGTTAATTGTAATATCTGCCCTGTGATTGAATATAAGCTCCGTACCAAGCGTGGCAATCCCTATGCTAGAAAGATTCTGTTCAAATGCATTCACAATATCGCTTCAGCTAGTCACACCAATCCTTGCCATATA
>NZ_JAVIHI010000122.1:0-258 GCF_036680365.1 Streptococcus sp. SS-4456
GGCTAAGATCTGTGATTAAGTCCTCAGGAGCAGGTGACCAGTCTGTAGGCATAGAAGAAAGTTCAAACTTTGGTCTTCCAGCTAAGGCATTCCCTCTGACTTGCACAAAAAGATTGAGCTTTGCTACACTAACAACAGATACACCATCAGGAATACGAACCGTTCGATATATCCGCTCGCGAGGTTGGGTTGCTGAAACAACTTTATAGCAGTTTAGATAGAGAGGATTGCCATTGGATAAAGTCAAGCGTAGCTCGC
>NZ_JAVIHI010000123.1:0-245 GCF_036680365.1 Streptococcus sp. SS-4456
GTTATAATGTCCCTAGATATTTCCACTCTCTCACTAGACTTGAAACTAGAATCAAAGACCACATCTAGGAGTTGCTCTACTTTGGTTAGCTTACTATCTGACATCTCTGATAGTCTATGAATCAGTCGTTTAAATTGATCCTGGTTTTGTTTTTTCGTAACCGCCAAATAACAAGGTATATTGAAAAAGGCTCCAAAGTCCTGTTGACTCTGGAACCTTTTTCTATTTACATGCTCTCTTAATAT
>NZ_JAVIHI010000124.1:0-243 GCF_036680365.1 Streptococcus sp. SS-4456
GAGACATAATGAATCCTCCAGTTTGTTTTTTATAACAGTATACTGGAGTAAGGAATGAGTGGATAGATACCTTGTTATTGGGCGGTTACGTTTTTTCTTTTGAAAAAATTTCATTATATTCTCCTTCAATTGTAAAAAGGTAGCCCGCATAGGACTACCTGACTTATAAATCATCAATGGCTACTGAAATAGCCTGCAACTTTTTATTTTGGATTTTCTTTTCATCAATCAATTGATGAAGTT
>NZ_JAVIHI010000125.1:0-240 GCF_036680365.1 Streptococcus sp. SS-4456
TCATTTGACCTTGTCAACTACTTTTTGAAACTTTTTTTCAAACGGTTAACAGGTTCCCTAAAAGACAACTCAATCATTCTATCATCTTCATTTGACCTTGTCAACTCTTTTTAAATATTTTTTTCATGCCTATTTTTGATGAAATAAAAACGCACGTTGTCAAGTCAAGTGCAACAAGTTCATTGATAACTAGAGTTCCAGAGGTTAAGTTGTTTGGGCTAGCCCAAACAGGAATTTTGA
>NZ_JAVIHI010000126.1:0-234 GCF_036680365.1 Streptococcus sp. SS-4456
ATTGCTTGATTGACTCATCTAAGGTCTTAATATCATTAATAATAAAGTTATAATGCTGGATGGTTTTGGTGTGACTGCTTCCAGAGTAAGACACCAAATCAGATATTTTGGACCTGGCGGTATTTAATAATTCAATCTGACTATTCAGATGATCTCGTGACGTCTTCAAGTCAGACTGTAACGTCGTAAAGGTATTCTCTGGCAACTCTGCATGGTTGTTGCTGTCTATGTTAT
>NZ_JAVIHI010000127.1:0-222 GCF_036680365.1 Streptococcus sp. SS-4456
AGTCGAGATAATCTCGTCCCCCGCCACTTGATAAAAGTCCCTTAACATTTTCAAGGAGTATCCACTCGGGTTTATCTTCTTCCTCTTGGCTCTGGAGGAGGTCAACAAATGTAAAAAAGAGTCCACTTCGCTCACCGTATAGGCCTGCTCGCTTTCCTGCGATAGACACATTTTGACAAGGGCTTCCCGCACACCAGAGATCTGCTTTTGGAAGTTGTGTTG
>NZ_JAVIHI010000128.1:0-221 GCF_036680365.1 Streptococcus sp. SS-4456
GTCCGTATCGAACTCAGAAAGTCAATCGGCTTCAGAGTCGCTCTCTGTTTCAGAATCGCTCTCTGTTTCAGAATCAACTTCTGTATCACATTCGGAATCTGAATCAGCATCGACTACGCCATCAAGTTCTACAAGCTCTGAAACCAGTACAAGTGAATCATCAGCAAGTGAAACAGGTTCGGAAACCAGTGCGAGCGAAACAGGCGCTACAACTGTAGCAG
>NZ_JAVIHI010000129.1:0-215 GCF_036680365.1 Streptococcus sp. SS-4456
AATATAAATCGGGAAGACAGGATTCGAACCTGCGACACCTTGGTCCCAAACCAAGTACTCTACCAAGCTGAGCTACTTCCCGCTGTTATTAAAAATAAAGCTCCCCTAATGACATCATTAAGCGAGTCATGCACCCTAGAGGATTCGAACCTCTAACCGCCTGATTCGTAGTCAGGTACTCTATCCAGTTGAGCTAAGGGTGCTTCTATAAAGTC
>NZ_JAVIHI010000130.1:0-213 GCF_036680365.1 Streptococcus sp. SS-4456
GGAGACTATTTGAAGTTGGAAATAGAGCAAACAGAGTTTGCGTCATATTTACGACTCGTTAGCTCAGTTGGTAGAGCAATTGACTTTTAATCAATGGGTCGCTGGTTCGAGCCCAGCACGAGTCATATGCGGGTTTGGCGGAATTGGCAGACGCACCAGATTTAGGATCTGGCGCTTTCGGGCGTGGGGGTTCAAGTCCCTTAACCCGCATAA
>NZ_JAVIHI010000131.1:0-213 GCF_036680365.1 Streptococcus sp. SS-4456
TAGCGGCGAGCGAAACGGCAGGAGGGCAAACCGAAGAGTTTACTCTTCGGGGTTGTAGGACTGCAATGTGGACTTAAAGAGTATAGAAGAATTACCTGGGAAGGTAAGCCAAAGAGAGTAACAGCCTCGTATTTGAAATAGTCTTTATACCTAGCAGTATCCTGAGTACGGCGAGACACGCGAAATCTCGTCGGAATCCGGGAGGACCATCTC
>NZ_JAVIHI010000132.1:0-203 GCF_036680365.1 Streptococcus sp. SS-4456
AAGAAATGGAAGCTCAAAGCCTTGTCAGCCACCAGCATAGCTGGTGGTTTTCTTGTTTTTCTCTACGAGAAAAACTGGCTCGAAGCCATAAAAAAAAAATGGTCCAAAGGACCATTTCAGATTGCAGACAAACATCGTTTTGGTGTTTGTCTTTTTTACTGTTTTTAGAGAAAAATGGCTGTTTTAATGCTGAAACCACCCCA